>NZ_JBNDHS010000154.1:0-9123 GCF_056755095.1 Rhizobium sp. SVR5-9E
GTATTGCCGCTGTCGTCGTTGATGTCGTCGCCAAGCCGGGCGGTGCCTTCGAGGTCGACCTTCGGCATGTAATTGGCGCGCGCGCCGCGCACGCCGGCATCAGCCGCATCGATATCCGCATTGGCGGAGTAGATACGAGGGCTGTTCTTGCCGGCGACGAAGACGGCGTCGTTCAGCGTCTTCGGCACGAACTTGGCGACGGAAGGCGGGGTCTGCGCGCCGGTGATCGGCTCGCCCACGACCTGCAGGAAGCGAATCTTCGTCGCTTCCAGCTCTTCGTTGGCTTCCTGCAGACGGGCGGCAGCAGCCTGCTGGCGCTCGACGCCCTGCAGACGGTCGGCGTCGGTCAGCGTGCCGCCCTTGATGCTCTGCTCGATGTTGCCGAGGATCTGGTTGTGGAAGGCGAGGTTATCCTGGGCCGCCTTAACGATCTGGTTCTGAAGGATATATTCGAGATAGTCCTGCGTCACCTCAAGCGCGAGCGATTCGGAACGCTCGAGGACGCGGAACGAGGCGCCGTCAACGCGCGATGCCTGCTGATCCACCTGCGCCCGGCGGTCGCCGCCGTCGAAAAGCCGCTGCGTGATGGTGAGACCAACGCTGTTGGGAGACAACCAATCACTGTCAGAATTCAGCGTTCCGCTCGAAGAATTCGACAGACGACGGCGGCCGCTTCCCGCGTCCAGGTCAACAGAGGGCAAGTAAAGCCCGCGCGCCTGGCGAAGCTCAAACTCGATTGCTTCACGATCCTTCGCAGCCTGCAAGATCTGCGGGTTCGTCTTCATGGTTTTTTCAATAGCCTGCTGCAACGAAATAGCATTAGCGTCAACGCAAAATGCAAAATTCAAAGCAACAGTCGCAGACAGTGCTGCGAAAATTCTTTTGCCCCTAAACAAGACCGATGCCCTCATCACCTGTGATTAATCCGCCTACCTATCTACCCGGATTCTTTCTCACCGGTAAGCAAGTAGCATTAAGTTATCCATACTCCAACTGGCCTGCGGCTTCTTCCTTCGAAGACAGTTAACTCTAAGGTTTTCCCACTTAAAGCAACAATTTTACGGGATTTTTTAATCGGTATTTTTTGTGCTAGCGGTTAGCTAAACGCTCACCCTCAGTGAGTACATAACCGCCATGATCTTTGCTAACCGCTACTCCCTAGCCTCTCTAAAACCCGCCCTGCTGCGCGCTGCAATCGGCGCGTTGTGCTGCGTCGCGGGCTCCACTGGATTTTTACTTATCTTAAACCTTCTACTCCCGGATAAACCATTTTTGGTAGGATTTGTGAGTATTCCTTTAATTTCTTTTGTTGTTGCATTTCCGCTGCTGTTGGCGCTGCAGCTGCGCAATGCCGAACTTGCGGCGGTGCGCGCAAGGATGAACCATGCCGCACGCCACGATCCGGTGACGAATGCGCTCAACGGCACCGCCTTTGCGGCTGCGATGACGCATTATGTCGATCGCCGCCGGAAGATCGCGACCGATGCCGGCGGCATCATGATCGCCGTGGTCGTCGAGACGTTCGATACGGTCAGCCGCCGCTACGGCCCGCAATGGGCCGACACAGTGATGCAGTCGCTGGCCGAGATCATCAAGAGCTCGATCAGAAGCGGTGATCTCGTCGCGCGGCTGGCCACCAACGAGCTCGGCATCTTCCTTCCGGGCGCCACGCCGGAAAACGCCCAGGATATCGGCGCCCGCATCCGCAGACGCGTCGAGCAGGCCGCGTTCGAAACCGCCGAAGCCCCCCTCGACCTGAAGATCAAGCTTGGCGGCGCGCTCTTCGAGGGGACTGAGGATTTCAATCGCATCAGGCAGCTCGCGGACGAGATGGCATTCGACGGCACGACCGAGGACGGCGAGCCGATGGCGATCGCCAGATTGCCGGCGGCCTGATGTCAGAAAACAGAAAAGGCGCTTTCGCGCCTTTTCTTGGATTTTCGTCCGATCCCATCAGCCGACATGCGGTGCAGTCGTTGCGTCGTGCTTGTCGTCGTAGAGGATCTTGACCGCTTCCGCAGTGCCCTGAAGAACCGCCACGTCGTGCCAGGCGCCGTTGTCGTTGACGCTAACGACGGTATTTGCACCGCTGACCGTTGTCTTGACGCTGGAGAGCGCTTCCGCCTCGCTTGCCTCGTGACCGAGCAAGGAGTTGAGAAGGTTCGATACGTCGAGCGTGTCGCCTTCGCTTGCCTTGTAGTCGGTGATCACGTCAGCCAGCTTCACATCCTTGAAGGCGTCGGCATCGAGGACGAAGGTGTCGGCCCCTGCCCCGCCCGTCATCATGTACATGCCGGCGCCGCCATGGAGGTGGTCGTCGCCGTCAGTGCCGATCAGCGTCGTGCTGTTCTGATCCGCCGCGCCGAGCGTCGTATCAAAGCCAACTTCGACGAAGCTGCCGGTCCCACCGTCAGCGGTTGTGTAGCTGCCTTGAGCAAGGATCGACTGGCCGTTGATCTCAGCATCCGAAGCCGAAGCATCGAGCGAGATGCTGATGATCGAATGATCGGCCAGGTTCGACAGTTCGCCGTTGTCTGTGAGGCCGTTGTGGTTCAAGTCCTTCCAGATGGTGAGCTTCGAGAAGGCCTCATCGGCCGCATCGATCTTGCCGTCATGGTTGCTGTCGAGCGTCGAAAGCGCCGCCAGGCCATCCGCATAGCTGCCACCGGCAAAGTGCGGCGAAAAGATCTCGCTGCCATTGTCGATCTTGCCGTTGCCATCGACATCGAGCGCCAGGATGCCGTCGCTGCCGGCCGTCCAGGCGATCTGATCCTTGTGACCGTCGGCATTGATATCGAACTGGACGCCGTGATCGAGCGAGGTCAGCGCGACGCCGTTGTGGTCGAGGTCGAGGACGATGGGGTCGGTTGTGCCGACAAACGTACCGTCGCTCCGGACAACGTAGTCCCCACCCCCGATGTGTACCCGAACGGAATCAACGCCGCTTCCATTAGCACCACTCAGGGTATAGGCCGTTGTGAAACTACCATTTCCGTTGATGCTGACTTGCACACGAAGATCCGAGCCGTTTATTGTGACCCGCAGGTAGTCCGAGACATCCTTGCCACTGCCGATTGAGCCGACGAGGCTTTGAAGGTCGATCTTGTCCCCGTCGCTAAAGCTATAGTTGGTAACCGTATCGGCATTGCCGCTGCTCAAGTTCTCCGATCCCCATACGAATGTATCGCTGCCGCTGCCGCCCTTCAGGGTGTCGTTTCCTGCGCCGCCCTTGATCGTATCATTGCCGCTGCCGCCGGTCAGGCTATCGCCACTGGAACTGCCGATGAGCGTGAAGCCTTCCGACTGATTGGCAACGTTAATCGTGACTCCGGACCCCAACGCTGCAGAGATGACCTCGACACCCTGCAGGCCGCTATTGCCCAGTCCATTGAGTTCCGTCGAAGTGGACTTCAGGTTGATGGTGTCGGTGCCGCCTCCGAGATCGATGTCGCCGCTGCCGATCAGAATGGCGTTCAACTGAGAACCGGTAAGGGTGATCGAGTCGTCGCCGCCAGTTCCGATCAGATTGCCGGTTTCGACGTTGTCGATATTCGGGCTTCCGGCGCCGGAGATATCCACCGAACCGCTGACCTTGACGTTCAACGTATCGGAGCCGTCGTTCATGTCGATAGACGAGAAACCGGCCAATTGGGTCGCAGAAAGGGTAATGGACTGACTGTAGCTGGCAAAAATACCACCATCTACGGCTTCCAGATTTTCTACGCTGACGATCGTTGCGGATGAGAGATCCACCGAAACGCCATTGCCTTGCGTGTTCAACCTGAGAGTATCGGTTCCATTACCGCCATCGACATGGACGAGGCCGTTGTAGGCATAGATGCTATCCTTGCCATTCCCTCCGAAAATGATGTCACCGCCGCCGCCGCCGTCGATGGTACTTCCGCCGTTCGCGGCGATCAGTATCTCGGCCGCAGCGGTTCCAGATAGATCGCCGAACTGGCGTTCCACGTCGACCCCAGCAGTCTTCGTCGCCGTGCCATCCGAAGCGGTGTAGTTAAACGAACCGCCGCCGGGTAATATGTCCGCGAACGAAACTGCGCCCGAATTGTGACTCGCAATATCGAGGAACGAGGTGGCGCTGGCATCCGTTATCTGAAGGCTATTGCCGTCCGGATCGTGGTCGTTGAGAAGCAATACCCAATCAGGGATTGAGATGGACGAGGTGTTGGTGATGACTGTGTCGTTCGCAAGCTGCGGAGCATTGTTTGCCGAGACGACCGTCGCTGTCGCAGCACTGGTCACCGTTTCATTGAAGTTCTGCCCGTCGGTATATGTGGTCCTGACCGAAATGGCATGTCCGGCGTCTGCCGCTCCAAGCGTGTAGTTCGCGCCGCTCGCGCCGGTGTCAACGCCGTCGCGCAGCCAGTGATAGGCGATATTGGACTGTGCACCATCCGGATCGGCACCCAGCGCCGCCTGAAGAACGTCGCCGACTTTCGGCGCGCCTGCCTGCTGCGTCGTATCGCTGATGGAGACCGTCGCCGCACCGTCGTTGACGGGGGTGATATCCAGCGTAGCGCTACCGGCAACCGTCGCCGTGCCGTCCGTCACACTGTAGCCGAAGCTCACCTGCGTGCCGTCGTTCGCTGCCGGCGTGTAGGTCCAGGTGCCGTTGTGGTTGTCGGTCAGCGTACCGGAGCCGGAAGCGATGTGCAGGCCGGTCGCCGTCAGCGCGTTGCCATCGGCATCGGTCGCACCGGCCAGAAGCTGGGCCTGGGTGATCAGATGCGCGCCGCTGTCTTCGGCGATCGCAACAAGTGTCACTGCCGGAGCAACCGGTGCGTCGTTGACCGGGGTGATGTCCAGCGTGGCGCTACCGGCAACCGTCGCAGCGCCGTCCGTCACGCTGTAGCCGAAGCTCACCTGCGTGTCGTCGTTCGCCGCCGGGGTGTAGGTCCAGGTGCCGTTGCCGTTGTCGGTCAGCGTACCGGAGCCGGAAGCAATGTGCAGCCCGCTCGCCGTCAGCGACGGGCCGTCGATGTCCGAAGCATGAGACAGAAGTTCAGCCTGTGTGATCAGGCGAGTTCCGCTGTCTTCGGCAATCGCCGCCAGCGTGACCGGCGTCGTCAACGGCGCGTCGTTGACCGGGGTGATGTCCAGCGTGGCGCTACCGGCAACCGTCGCCGCACCGTCCGTTACGCTGTAGCCGAAGCTTACCTGCGTGTCGTCGTTCGCATCCGGCGTATAGGTCCAGGTGCCGTTGCCGTTGTCGGTCAGCGTACCGGAGCCCAAAGTGATATGCAGCTCGGTCGCCGTCAGCGAAGCGCTATCGACATCCGTCGCACCGGCCAGAAGCTGGGCCTGGGTGATCAGATGCGCACCGCTGTCTTCGGCGATCGCAGCAAGTGTCACTGCCGGAGCAACCGGTGCGTCGTTGACAGGAGTGATATCCAGCGTGGCGCTACCGGCAACCGTCGCCGCGCCGTCCGTCACGCTGTAGCCGAAGCTTACCTGCGTGTCGACGTTCTCATCCGGCGTATAGGTCCAGGTGCCGTTGCCGTTGTCGGTCAGCGTACCGGAGCCGGAAGTGATGTGCAGCCCGGTCGCCGTCAGCGCGTTGCCATCGAGATCGGTCGCACCGGCCAGAAGCTGGGCCTGCGTGATCACATGCGCACCGCTGTCCTCGGCGATCGCTGCAAGTGTCACTGCCGGAGCAACCGGTGCGTCGTTGACGCCTTGTACGCCGACGTCGATCGTCTGCGTCCAGGACTGTGTGTCAGCGTGCACGCCGTCCGTCAGCGTTGCGGTATCGGTGACCGTCGCCGTCACGGACAGCGTAAAGTGACCGTTCCAGTTGGCCGGCGGGGTCATGGTGAGCGGCGTCGTGTTCAGTGAGGCGATCTGGGCCGGATCGGAGATGATCCAGGTGCCGCCCTCGCCTAACGCACCCACCGAGAAGGTCGCGCCTGCCGGGAAGCCGGACAGCTTGACGGCCAGCGTCTCGGAACCGTCGGTATCCGTGAGCACTAGGTCCATCTTGGACAGGGTGACCACATGGTCTTCCTGGCCGTTGTTCGGCACGCTGAAGGCGTGGCCGTCAATCTCGCCATGCTGCTGCCAGACGCCGACCAGGCTGCCATCCTGCAGCTGGACGAGCGGGCTGCCGGTCTCGCCGGGATGCGTTGAGCCGGACGAGGTCAGATCGAAGTGCCCGCCGAGCGGCGTGCCATCGGCAGCATAGCGCTGGCCCTTGACGAAGTGGTCGTTGGGGTTCTCCGATGAATTCCAGGTGACGACGAAGGTGCCGTCCGCAAGAGCCGTCACCGACGGTGCATCCTGAGTGCCGAACTCGGCGGACTGGACGACGGCTTCGCCTCCCACCTTGCCTCCAGC
Source organism: Rhizobium sp. SVR5-9E (assembly GCF_056755095.1). Classification (NCBI taxonomy): domain Bacteria; kingdom Pseudomonadati; phylum Pseudomonadota; class Alphaproteobacteria; order Hyphomicrobiales; family Rhizobiaceae; genus Rhizobium; species Rhizobium sp. SVR5-9E. The sequence continues at coordinate 6,355 of NZ_JBNDHS010000154.1, forward strand.
GGCATCAAAAATCTGCGCCTTGACCGCATTGGAAGCACTATCGGCCCAGACGACGACAAAGCCGCCGCCTGCCAGCGCCGTCACGGATGCGGTGGTGGCATTGCCGCCGGCGTTTACGTGCGTTTCGCCGCCCTGCGGTGTGCCGTTTGCATCGAACCGCTGCATGTAAATGCCGGTACCATCGCTGCCCTGACCGTTCCAAGTGACGACGAAGCCGCCATTCGAGAGCGTCGTGACATCGCTGTCCAACTGGTTGCCATCCGTTGTCGTGTTGACACGGAATTCACCGCCTGCCGCATGACCGGCGGCATCGAAACGCTGGCCGTAGACGCCGGCGCCGCTGCCATCCTGCCCAGTGGACGTCCATGTGACGACGAAGCCGCCACCAGGCAGATCGCTGATCGTGCTGTTCGTCTGAGAGCCGGCAGTATAGGTGTTGATATGAATCTCCGGCCCATTGGCGCTGCCGTCGGCATTGAAGCGCTGGGAGTAGATGCCGTCGCTATCCTCGCCGCCGCGTCCATTGGACGTATAGGTAATGATAAAGCCGCCATCCGCCAGAGCATGCGCGTTGGCCTGATCCTGGTTGCCGGTGACATCGGTATTGACGCGGAACTCGCCGCCGACCTTGTTGCCCGAAGCATCGTAGCGCTGCGCATAGATGCCATTCGTGAGGTTGGAATCCTGCATCGTCGACGTCCAGACGGTGACGTAACCGCCGCCCGTGAGCGCTGTCGCGCTGGCATTGAACTGGTCCATCTGGGACGTGCTGTTCGCCTGGAAATCGCTACCAACCGCTGCCGGCGCACCGTTCTGGATGGTGAAGGTCGGCGCATCGGCGTCCGGCGCGATGTCGATCGTGACATGAGCGGTCGAAGTGCCGCCGTGGCCATCCGAAACGGAGTAGTCGAAACCGGCAACGCCGCTGAAATTCGCCGCTGGCGTGAAGATCGGATTGCCGTTGTTCAGGCTGACCGTGCCGTGCAGGGCACCGTCGACGGAAAAAACCGTCAGCGTGTCCTGCTGATCGACGTCCGTGTCGTTGCCAGTCAGCATCGCGCCGGTGAACGTGATGGCTTGATCCTCGTTCAAGGCGAAGCTGTCGGCCGTCGCCACCGGCGCGTCGTTCGTGCCGGTGATGGTGATCGTCAGCGGTTGCGAACCGACATTGCCATGACCGTCGTTGATCTGCGCCTGGTAGGTGATCGTCAGCGTTTGGCCTTCGCCCAGCCAGTCCAGGTTTGCAGCCTGCGGGTCATAGGTCCAGTCGAAGCCCATTCCGCCACTGTTGGAGACCTTGTCAGCCGAGAAGTGGATCGCCGACGAGGCGATCAGAGCCGACACATCGACACCGGCGGGCAGATCGCCACGGCTCCAGGCGGCTGTCGCGTTGCCAGAGACGGACGGATGCAGGGTATCGCCGACGTCGGTATCGGAAACGGCAAGTACGCCGCCCGTCAACAGAATGTCCTGTGCGGACGAATCGCCGACAATCTCCGCCACGCCTTGCGGATTGGATGAGCCTGTGATCACAGGCGCGTCGTTGGTGCCGGTGATCAGGATGCTGATGACCTGCGTGTCCTTGGCGCCGTGGCTGTCCGTGACCTCGACGGTGTAGTCCAGCCGGGTCTGGTAGCCAGCCGGCAGGAAGCCAAAGGTCTGGCTGCCGGAGTTGAAGGTCCAGTGCAGCGTGCCATCGGAATTGCCGTTGACGACCGGGTTGGTCGACAGGTGCAGGAAGTCGAGCGCGCCTGCCGTTGCCGGATTGTAACCCGCACCACCGCCGGTAACCGCCAGAACCTTGGCTGTGACGACGTCAGTCATATCGGCGTCATGCACCTTCAGGTCGCCCTGCGTCGTCAGGGCGGCATCCGTTTCGGTCAGGCTGCGCGTGACGGCCTCCTGGCCGACGAAGCCGGGGACGGTCGTCGATACGGTTTCGCCGGTCGGGATGCTGATGACGGGCGCGTCGTTGGTACCGGTGATCAGGATGCTGATGACCTGCGTGTCCTTGGCGCCATTGCTGTCCGTGACCTCGACCGTGTAGTCCAGCCGCGTCTGCCAGCCGGCCGGCAGGAAGTCGAAGTTCTGGCTGCCGGAATTGAAGGTCCAGTGCAGCGTGCCGTCCGAATTGCCGTTGACGACCGGATTGGTCGACAGGTGCAGGAAGTCGATCGCGCCTGCGGTTGCCGGGTTGTAACCGGCACCACCGCCGGTAACCACCAGAACCTTGGCGGTGACGACATCCGTCATGTCGGCATCATGCACCTTCAGGTCGCCCTGCGTCGTCAGGGCGGCATCCGTCTCGGTCAGGCTCCGCGTTACGGCCTCCTGGCCAACGAAGCCGGGGATGGTCGTCGATACGGTCTCGCCGGTCGGGATGCTGATGACGGGTGCGTCGTTGGTGCCGGTGATCAGGATGCTGATGACCTGCGTGTCCTTGACGCCATTGCTGTCGGTGACCTCGACCGTGTAGTCCAGCCGGGTCTGCCAGCCGGCAGGCAGGAAGTCGAAGTTCTGGCTGCCGGAATTGAAGGTCCAGTGTAGCGTGCCGTCCGAATTGCCGTTGACGACCGGGTTGGTCGACAGGTGCAGGAAGTCGATCGCGCCTGCCGTTGCCGGGTTGTAACCGGCACCACCGCCGGTAACCGCCAGAACCTTGGCGGTGACGACATCCGTCATGTCGGCGTCGTGCACCTTCAGATCGCCCTGCGTCGTCAGGGCGGCATCCGTTTCGGTCAGGCTGCGGGTGACGACGTCCTGGCCAAC
>NZ_JBNDHS010000155.1:0-8889 GCF_056755095.1 Rhizobium sp. SVR5-9E
AAAACGTGGCTTCTGAAATCCCGTGCTTCCGGCACAGGTCCACCGCCTTCGCGCCAGCCTCCTGCTCCTTCAGCACCGCAATAATTTGCTCTTCCGTAAATCTCTGCTTCTTCATGCGTCCGTCCTTCAATGGCCCGGACTCTAATCAATTTTGGAGGAAATTACCCGTGGCAGGTCACCATGCCCAGAGTCGCCGCAGAAGATACAAGCCGTTTCCCGATGCAGATTCCGCCGGCCGAGAAGGCCCGGCTGATGCGTGCGGCCGCGCTCGAGCGAACTAGCCTCAAGGAATTCGTGCTGCGCAATGCGCTGCTGGCAGCTCAGGCAGTTATCGAAAAGGCCGAGCAGATAAGCCTGGACGAGGAGCAGACCCGCTTCATACTGGATTTGCTGGATAACCCGCCGAAGCCGAATGCCAGACTGCAGGCAGCGGCCCGTTCGCTTGCTAACCGTAAATGACGCTTCCGGACTGGCATGAGGAGCCGATCGCCAGGAAGCACAATCGCAAGAGCTTCGATTGTGGTCAGGCGGACCTCAACGATTTCCTGGCCAGATATGCGCGGCAGGCTCATGAGAGCGGCGCCTCTAAAACCTATGTCGCGGTCGATAATGCGGATAATATGACGATCCATGGCTTCTATACGTTGAGCCCGGCGCAGGTCGACTTCGATCTGGCGCCTGAAGCGGCCCGACCACCGGGCAGCGGACGTCATCCGATCGGCCGGTTTCGCCTCGGTCGTCTGGCGGTGAGCCGATCTTTGCAAGGTTGGGGGCTGGGCGGTGAATTGCTCATTGCGGCCGCACGGCGATGTATTCAGGTCTCGTCGCAGGTCGGTGGCTCGTTACTATTGATCGATGCCAAGGATGAGCGGGCGGCGGACTGGTACAAGTCCTATGGCGCCCTCGAAATTCCCAAGGCGCCCCTTTCTCTCGTTCTGCCCTATTCCGTCTTTATCGATGTCATGGAGCAGGCGGGCAAACCTGTGCTGTAGGATGTTCGTCTCCGCTATCATGCATCGTTGCCATTCTCGCGAGTGGGCAGTACCGGGTGATCATACCCGCGCCAAGCAGAATTATAGGCGCTTCGTTGAAGGGGCCGTGTCTTCCAACGTGAAATCTAGCATGCGGGGGTAGTGTGCACATGCCGCATTGGCGGCCTAGGTTTTCTCTTCCGGATTCAATCGCTTCTGTATCTCTTTACCGGCGCGGAAAAACGGCAGCCATTTATCCTCAACGAATACGGCTGTTCCGTTGCTGGGGTTCCGGCCCGAGCGCGACGGCCGATAGCGAACCGAAAACGCGCCAAAACCCCGAAGCTCGACACGATCGCCGTTTGCCAGAGCCTCGGCGATGTCATCAAGAATTGTGCTGACGATCTTCTCCACGTCCTGCCGGTAAAGATGCGGGTTGCGAAGGGTGATGATATGAACGAGTTCTGATCTGATCATGGATCCTTCATACCGATTTGGGCGTCACTAAGAAGACGATGTCGAACTGATGGAGGTCGGATGTCAATGCGATTGACCTGGCATCGTGAGTAGACGCGATAACGTTGCTGAATATAACAAAGGCGCGTGTTATTGGAGAGCCATTCCAACAACGACGATCGGGGGCGATCGCCAGTTCGAAGTTCGACAAAAGGATGATTGCCTTCGATGCCCGGGTTTGGGTCACAGCGGACGACATCCGCGACTGGCGACGTGCGAGCGGATGAGATTGGCCGCGTGTGGAACCGTCGTGCCTACAATGGCGTCTGCAAGGCACGAACACTTTGCGGGCGTCGTTTCGCTGACCCACGCTTGAGTTGACTGAACAATCTGGCCGCCGGGAAATCACTATGAAACTTCAGATCAAGCATCGAACGACCTACCGTTACTTGCGGCCCGTCGGACTGCTTGCGCACCGCCTGATGCTGTCGCCTCGGACCGACCAACGGCTTCGGACCTTGTCTTTCAGCATCGACTGTTCTGCGAGCGGGTCGATCGACTGGGCGAAGGACGTCTTCGGCAACACCATCGCGACGGTGACGTTCTCTGAACAGACCGCCGAACTGACGATCACCAGTGCTGCCGTTGTCGAGCAGACTGCCGACCCGTGGCCGGTCTTTAATATAGACATCTCGGCGCATGCCTATCCCTTCACGTACTCGACCGAAGACAAGACCGATCTCGGCGCATTTGCTGTCGTGACGTCTCCCGGTAGCCGTGTGGCGGATTGGGCCGGAGCGTTCGTGGGCAGCCGCCCGACCGACACGCTTTCGCTGCTGAAAGATATCAATGCCGGCATTCTGACAAATGTCAGCTATCGCATCCGAGACGAGGAAGGCACGCAGTCGCCGCAACAAACACTGGAGCAGGCCAGTGGCTCATGCAGGGACATCGCAGCGCTCTTCATTGAAGCTGTTCGTTGCCTAGGGTTCGGTGCGCGTGCTGTCTCCGGTTACGTTTACGACCCTCAGGCCTCTGTCGACGACGGCGGATCTACACATGCCTGGGCGGAAGTCTATCTTCCGGGAGCCGGTTGGATCGCGTTTGATCCCACTCACCGACGAGTGGGAGAAGCCTGCCTTATTCCCGTAGCGTTTGCCCGCAACAATGGACAGATCATGCCTGTTACCGGCGGATATACGGGAATGCCGGAGGATTTCGTGGAGTTGGACGTGTCGGTCAAGGTTGTCGAGATACGAGAATAGCGACAGATGATGCTCGCGTGCCCTACTCAGTCAGGCCATAGCTCCAGACACGAAACGACTTTAGGACGTGTGGACCGAAGGAAACAATCAACGGCACGTCGGCGGCATCCCGGCCACGAGCCACGACGATCCCACCGATGCGGGGAATGTTGCTACGTCGATCGCGCTGATCGACCTATCCGGTTTGGAAGTGCAAAATGCCGGAGTCAGCTCCGTTGGTCTCGATGGGATTCGAACCGGTGACCCTTAGCGCGAGGCGGAGATTAAGGGCAACAATGTCCGCATATTTGCGGAGATTATGCTTGCCATTCTCCGCATCTGAGCCCTATCCTGAGACATGACCTATATCTGGCAATCTGCCCACTGGCCGAATTTTGAATGGAAACTCGACCGCCTTGCATCCAGGCTTGCAGCCGTACGCCTTGATCAGGGGCGCCTCATCGGCCGTGTCGAGAGCCTCGGATTTCGTACGCGTGAGGCGACGTTTCTGCAAGCGCTGACGGACGACGTTGTCAAATCGTCGGCGATCGAGGGAGAGCGGCTGGATGAACAACAGGTCCGATCGTCGCTGGCCAGGCGGCTCGGTATCGATATCGATGGATTCGTGACGCCCAACCGCTCGGTTGAGGGCATCGTCCATATCACGCTTGATGCCACGATCAATTGCTCGGAACCACTGTCGGCAGAGCGACTGTTTCAATGGCATGCGGCGCTCTTTCCGACTGGTCGCAACGAATGGGGTCACAGGCTTCGCGTCGGCGATTGGCGCGACGACTCAGGCGGCCGTATGGAAATCGTGTCCGGCGCATTCGGGCACGAGAAAGTCCACTATGTTGCTCTACCGGGAGATCGCGTGGACGCTGAGATGTCAACCTTCCTCGAATGGTTCAACGGATCGCACGACCTCGATCCTCTCGTCAAAGCAGCCATTGCCCACCTCTGGTTCGTTGCCATCCACCCCTTCGGCGATGGCAATGGCCGCATAACCCGAGCAATCGCCGACATGACGCTTGCACGCAGTGGTGGGGGCGCTCAGAGACTTTACTCCATGTCTGCCGCGATCGAGAGATCGCGCATCGGCTACTATGAAGCCCTGCAGTCGATCACGAGCAAGGAAGCTGTCGACATCACGAGCTGGATCGAGTGGTTCCTGGATCGTCTGGGCAATGCTGTCGGCGATGCGCTGCTAACTCTCGACAACGTCATGCTGAAGACTGATTTCTGGCAGGCGCATGTCGCACGCGATCTTAATCCGCGACAAGCCAAGGTCCTCAACCGACTGCTAGAGGGAAACTTCGAAGGCAAGCTCACATCGACGAAGTGGGCGAAACTGACGAACGCGTCCCAGGATACGGCGTCTCGCGACATTGCGGACCTATTGGCGAAAGGGATCCTGCGAAGAGGCGAGGCTGGTGGGCGCAGCACGGCCTATGAACTGGTTATCGATTTTCCGACGAACCAGACCCGCTATTCGAGTGAGATCGATCCGGTCGGCAACAAGGCCCTCCGGTGAGCCGTACGTCATGGAAGCAATAGATAAGATCGTCGGCGTATTGCCGGACTAGGCGCGTGCTCCGACTCCGTGCATCTGTCTTCGCCCCTACGCGGGTCAGCGGCAGTTTCGGACTACCGAGCCGATCCGTGACACATCAGCAACCATCGAGCCAGCCGCTGAACGATTGTTGCCCTGCCATTGGCCAGCGCCGTTCCGGTGACCTGCACATGCACGGTCTGCGAATTAGCGAATGAGGAGGTTCTGAAGGGCCCTCGATCAAGGTCCGCATGTGGGCGACCGGCAGGCGCCTGGCAGTCGCGGCAACCTGGATGAAGGCTTCGTTCGGCGCCTGGTCGATCCCCGATAGTAAGATCGTTCCGACCATCCCTTCCTTGCCAACTAGGCCGGTTTCGATCTGCAATCGGCCGGGTGCATCGGCAACGAGTGAGGCGATGCCCGATTCCGGAAAATAGACGTAGTCGATCGGTTTATTGGGAGCTTGCAGCTGGTGATAAACTGGTAGATTGACGCGCTCGGATGCATTTAAAATGGCCGAGGCCATTTCATCGTCCATCGCTGCGATGAGGGTATTAGATGTCGCGTTTCCGCCATGCATTTTCTGCTCCCCCGTTGGGCAAGAGCAGATTGTCTCTCAGGCGGTCCGCACCCTTGATCATTGAACCGATGGTTGATTGTACGCCCTTTATCCCCGGGGTCGCAAACCAGCTAGATCGCGGGTTACGCTTGCAATTCGATACGGGCGCTTACGCACAGCAATAGCGAATGCCATGCTGGAAGCGATTGCAAGTGTCATCGGTAGTTTGGCGGCGGTGTTGGACGCTCTCCGCTGATGGCTAAGCGCACGCCACCGACGGGAACAATGGGCAGCCTGGATTGTTCTCCGGTCGCGTAACAGGAGACTGTCCGTCGATGGCGAGGTACTATTTTCACATTCGTACTGGGGATCAATTGGTGGAAGACGACGAAGGTGTCGATTTGCCGAACGTCGCGGCCGTTCAGCAAGAGGCCCGCAACGCTGCTCGCGAGATGATTGCGGAATCAGTCATGGGCGGCGAGCACATCGCGGCACAGCGCTTCGAAATCGTCGATGAAAACGGCGATATCGTCGCGGTTCTGCCGTTCGGCTTCATGGTCCTGGATTGACTCCAGCAGTGAGCCGCGCCGGGAAGCGGCCAGGCGCCGGAACATTCGATAGAGCTCGGGCGTCTACTATCTGGGATCGTGTGTGGCTGGCTTTTGTTTTGCCCCTTCCTTGCCCTTGGAAGGCCGCGCGATCCTCTGGATCAGACTGCCCCGCTCAGACGGGCCTCCGTACGTTAGCGGACACCTAATTGCTATGGGCGCCGTCGAGGCGTACATTTTGTCATCGGTCCACGTATGCAACCGGGTGTCGACCGCTTGAGAGACAATCTGCTCTTGCCCCAATGGAGAGCGATCATGTCATCTGTTTTCGAGCGAGGCTCGACACTCGTCATGCGACGACAAGAACTGCAGCCATGCTGATTGCGGAAAGAACACCAGCAACGGCCAGCCCCAAGGTCAGGAAATCCGTGCGCCTTGCCGCTTCCGCATGCCTGATCTCCTCGTGCGTAACCAAAACCGCGACCAAACCCGCCACCGTCCAGCTTGCCAACGCCAGCACTCCGAGAAGCAATGCCAACTGCGTGTCATCCATCATCGTCATCCGTCACCTTTCTGGGACCTAACTAAAAACCGCACGTTCCGTTCCCGTGGCTAGCGGCTGATACGAAGCAATACATTTCGTGCCGCGCGACGTCGCCGCCGGAACTTCCCTCTCCTGTCGGTGTTTGGACGGGTTTGGAAGGAGAGACCGATGGCAGACAACAAAATCCGGGACGTCTTTATCGTCGGCTTGCGCAACGCCCACGCGATGGAGAACCAGGCCCTTAGCATCATGAAGCCGCAGCTCAAGCGGATCGAGAACTACCCGGAGGTCGCCGCAAGGCTCGAACAGCACATCGGTGAAACCGAGGGTCAAATCTCCCGTCTCGAGCAAATCCTATCCGGGCTAAACGAGCACCCTTCGACGGTGAAGGATATGGCCCTCTCCTTCTCAGGCTCCATGGCCGCTCTCGGCCACACAGTCGCCGGGGACGAAATCCTCAAGAACTCGTTCGCGAACTTCGCCTTCGAGAACTTTGAGATCGCCGCCTACACGTCGCTGTTGACGATTGCCGAGGCTGACGGATACGGCGCAGCGACTATGGGCCTGCAGGCGAACCTCGCCGAGGAGAAGGCGATGGCCACATGGCTGGACGAGAACCTGGTTACGCTGACGCAGAAATTCCTTTCCCTGAGAAAGGCCGACGAAAAAGCAAAGGTCTGAGGACAACTGTTTCTCAGGCATCCTCTTTGCTTCGGCGGACGGTGAGGGTTTTCGATTTCACTTCCAAGCGCGAGGCCTTTCAATGAGAAGATCGAATACACGTGTGATCGGAGGCGACTACACGCGCCTGGGGGCGGTCCCTGATAACGGGGGGGTAAACTTCGCGTTGTTCAGCGCTCACGCCGAACGGGTTGAACTTTGCCTCTTCAGCGACGACGGCAACAAGGAGCTCGAGCGCATCGAGCTTCCCGAGTTCACCAACGAGATCTGGCACGGCTACGTGCCGGGCTTGAAGCCGGGAGCGCTTTATGGCTACCGGGTCCACGGGCCGTATGATCCCGAGAACGGACATCGCTTCAATGGCAACAAGCTGCTCGTCGACCCCTACGCACGCGAACTGGTCGGCGCTATCGACTGGGGACAGGCCCAGTTCGCGTACACGATGCAAAGCGAGGAGAAGGATCTGTCATTCGACGAGACGGACAGCGCCTCCTCGATGCTGAAGTGCCGTGTCGTGGATCCCGCCGAGTACGACTGGAAGGACGATGCCCGGCCGAACGTCTCCTGGTCGAATACGATCTTCTACGAGACGCACGTCAAAGGCTTCACTCAACTCCACCCCGCTGTTCCGGAAAAACTTCGCGGCACATTCGAAGGACTCGCCCGCAGGGAGATCGTAGACTACGTCAGGAGCCTTGGTGTCACTTCTATCGAGCTCCTGCCGATCCACTGGTTTCCCGATGACGCCCACCTGCTGGACAAGGGGCTTAAGAACTACTGGGGCTACAATACCCTGGGCTTCTTCGCGCCCGCATCCCGCTATTACGGCCCGGAAGGAATTGTCGGCTTCCGCGACATGGTCCGCGCTTTCCACGACGGGGGTATCGAGATCATTCTCGACGTGGTTTACAACCACACGGCAGAAGGCAACGAGATGGGGCCGACGCTCTCCTTCAAGGGTATCGACAACTTCTCCTACTACCGCACCATGCCGGACGAGCATCGCTATTACATCAACGACACCGGCACCGGGAACACCGTCAACATGTCCCATCCCCGCGTGCTGCAGATGGTCATGGACTCGCTCCGCTACTGGGCCGAGGACATGCATGTTGACGGTTTCCGATTCGATCTCGGCACGATCCTCGGCCGCGAGCCCTCTGGATTCGACCAACGCGGCGGCTTCTTCGACGCCGTCGGACAGGATCCGGTGCTGTCCAAGCTGAAGCTCGTAGGAGAGCCTTGGGACATCGGGCCAGGAGGCTACCAGGTCGGCGGCTTCCCGCCGGGCTGGGCAGAGTGGAATGACAAGTATCGCGACACTGTCCGCGACTACTGGAGAAACGAGGACGAGACGACGCAGGACTTCGCGGCTCGCTTTCTCGGCTCGGGCGACGTCTACGACCTTCGGGGCCGACGGCCATGGGCAGGTGTGAACTTCATCACCGCGCACGACGGGTTTACGCTCAACGATCTTGTTTCCTACACCAACAAACACAACGAGGCGAACGGCGAAGACAACACGGACGGCCATAGCGATAACCGAAGCTTCAACTACGGCATCGAGGGTCCCACCGACGACGAAGGGATCATCGCGGTCAGAGACCGGCAGAAACGAAACTTCCTCGCGACACTGTTCCTTTCACATGGCGCACCAATGCTGCTTGCCGGCGACGAGTTCGGCCGCAGCCAGATGGGCAACAACAACGGCTACTGCCAGGATGGTGAGCTAAGCTGGGTCCACTGGGAGGAGCTGCCGGGAAGCGCAGAAGAGCTGCGCGAGTTTACCCGCCGGTTGATAGCATTGCGCCAGGAGCATTCGATCCTGAGAAGAGACAACTGGCGCGACGGCATGAGCGTCACCTGGCTCAATCCGGGCGGCGGTGAGCAGACGGAAGAGCAATGGGCCGACGTCGCCAGTACGACGATTGGTCTGCGACTCTCTCGCGACGACGACGACGGCTGGGACGACATCCTGATCCTCTTCAACCCGCACGACGGTCCCATGCGGTTCGTCCTGCCCGAAGCGAAGAAAGGTTGGACAGTCGTGTTTACTACCGCCGATCCCCATGCAGCCGAAGAGCAGCTCACAGCGAATGATTATGGTGTGGCTGCGCGGAGCCTCGTGCTGTTGCGACCTGAGCTCTTTTCAAAGCCGAGACCTTGAATTCTAGTATAGCCAGGAGTTTCCTTTGAGCAGCTTTATGTTCGGCCCCGTGCTCTTCGACAACAGCGTTTTGTTTCGCATCTGGGCCCCGCTGCAGAACCGCATTTCGTTGAAGATAGCTGATCAACGACACGAGATGGCGCGCTCTCATGATGGATGGCATACCT
>NZ_JBNDHS010000156.1:0-8476 GCF_056755095.1 Rhizobium sp. SVR5-9E
GGTTCATGGTCGCGTGATCAGGCGCAGGGAGCCGAGGCGCGGTGAGCGGCGTCGAGGTGATCACCTTCGGATGCCGTCTCAATACCTATGAATCCGAAGTGATGCGGGCAGAGGCGGAAAAGGCCGGGCTCAACAACGCCATTCTGGTGAATACTTGCGCGGTGACCGGCGAGGCCGTGCGCCAGGCGCGCCAGGCCATACGCCGCGCGCGCCGCGACAATCCCCATGCGCGTATCGTCGTGACGGGTTGCGCGGCCCAGACGGAAAAAGAGGCCTTTGCGGGCATGCCGGAGGTGGATGCCGTGCTCGGCAACGAGGAGAAGCTGAAAAGCGCCTCGTATCGCGCGCTACCCGACTTCGGGGTTTCGGCGGAAGAGAAGCTCCGGGTCAACGACATCATGAGCGTCAAGGCGACGGCGCCGCAGATGGTGAAGCATATCGATGGCCATGTGCGCGCCTTCATCCAGGTGCAGAACGGCTGCGACCATCGTTGTACCTTCTGCATCATCCCCTACGGCCGCGGCAATTCCCGTTCGGTGCCCATGGGTGCTGTCGTCGATCAGGCTCGCAATCTCGTCGAAAGCGGTTATCGCGAAATCGTACTGACCGGTGTGGACGCCACAAGCTATGGTGCCGATCTGCCGGGACAGCCAACTCTGGGTCTGCTTGTGAAGACGCTTTTGAAGCAGGTTCCGGAAATCCGCCGCCTCCGGCTCTCATCCATCGACAGCATCGAGGCCGACAGCCATCTCTTCGACCTGATCGCGGATGAGTCGCGTTTCATGCCGCATCTGCATCTGTCCTTGCAGCACGGCGACGACATGATCCTGAAGCGCATGAAACGGCGGCATTCTCGCGCCGACGCGGTGGCGTTCGTGGATCAGGTCCGCCGTCTGCGGCCCGACATCAGCCTTGGGGCCGATATGATTGCCGGTTTCCCGACAGAGACAGAGGAAATGTTTGCCAATGCCGCCCGGCTGGCGGAAGAGGCCCGTATCGCGCATCTGCACGTCTTCCCCTATAGTCCGCGACCGGGTACACCTGCCGCGCGCATGCCGCAGCTCGATCGGGGCCTGATAAAGGACCGCGCCGCGCGTCTGCGGGCCACTGGACATCGGCTACATCAGTCCCATCTGGATCAGATGGTCGGAACGCGGCAATGGCTGCTGGTGGAAAATAACGGGCTGGCGCATACCGAAAACTTCACGCTTGTCGCAGCCCCAGGTCTTCGCCCGCGTTCGTTCGTAGAGGCAAATATCACCGGCCACAACGGCAAGCACCTCGACATGCAATTGACGGCCGCCCAAGCGGCCTGACTTTTACGGAATTCTCATGGCGCTCAGTTTCATCAAAAAGGTCTTCACCTTCGGCAAGGAAAAGCCGGCGGAAGAGCAGGTGCCGGAGACCGTAGAGACGAAAGCTCTCGAAGCCGAACTGGAGCCGCATTCGCGCGAGGAGCACCTGCCGCTCGCGAACGATCCCGTATTGGCGGAGGAGATGGATACGGCGGGTGGGCCGACCGGCGATCTGGGCGACAACGCCTCCGTGGAGGAGCTCGCCGAGAAGGCCGAAGCGCTTGCACCGGAAGAGGACGATGTTTCCGAGGTCCTACCGGCTGAGGTGCAGGCGGGCGATATGGGCCTTGTGCCGCTGTCTCTGCTTGAGGCGGAGGCGGAGGCGGAAATAGAGGAAGCACCCCCCTCTGTCCCTTTGGGACGTCTCCCCCACAAGGGGGGAGATCAGTTGGAGGAGGCTGTCGGCAGGGAAAAAGGCCGCGTTGAGCCCGCGGAGACTTTTTCAGAAGAGATTCCCGTTCAGGGTGAGGTCGAGCAGAGCTCTCAAGCCGCGCCGATCTCCCCCCTTGTGGGGGAGATGTCCGGCAGGACAGGGGGGGGTGGTGCGCCTGTTGAAGAGGTTCCAGTCGAACCGCCCGTCCTCCCGAAAGGCTTTGCCACCGGCTCGGCCGCGCCAGAACCGGCGCCTCTTGCTCCACAGCCGAAACTCAGCTGGTTCCAGCGGCTGCGCGCCGGTCTGGCGCGTACATCTTCGCAGCTTACCGGTCAGATTTCGGCGCTTTTCACCAAGCGCAAGCTGGACGACGATACGCTGCAGGATCTCGAAGACCTGTTGATACAGGCCGATCTCGGTGTCGAGACCGCCATGCGCGTCACCGATACGCTGGCTTCCGAGCGTTACGGCAAGGACGTCACCGGCGAGGATGTGAGCCGCATCATGGCGTCGGAAATCGCCAAGGTGCTGAAGCCGGTTGCAAAGCCGTTGCAGCTCGATCTCAGCCACAAGCCGCACGTCATTCTCGTCGTCGGCGTCAACGGTACCGGCAAGACGACGACGATCGGCAAGCTGGCGGCGAAGCTGTCGGGTGCCGGCTTGAAGGTCATGGTGGCGGCGGGCGACACTTTTCGCGCCGCGGCGATCGAGCAGCTGAAGATCTGGGCTGATCGCACCAAGTCGGAATTCATCGGCACCAAGCTCGGCGCCGATGCGGCAGGGCTTGCCTATGACGCCTTCGAACAGGCGAAGGCCAAGAAATGCGATGTGCTGATCATCGATACCGCCGGCCGCTTGCAAAACAAGGCGGAGCTGATGGCCGAACTCGAAAAGATCGTCCGCGTGCTCGGCAGGCTCGATCCCGACGCGCCGCACACCGTACTGCAGACGCTGGATGCGACCACCGGCCAGAACGCACTGAATCAGGTCGAGATCTTCCGCAACGTTGCCGGCGTCAACGGCCTCATCATGACCAAGCTCGACGGCACGGCGCGCGGCGGCATCCTCGTCGCGATCTCCGCCAAGCACAAGCTGCCGGTCTATTTCATCGGCGTCGGCGAAGGGGTGGACGATCTGGAACCCTTCGAGGCCGAGGATTTCGCCCATGCCATTGCCGGTCTTGGGCAATGATGCCACAGATAAGCCGATAACAGCGCGCAAGCCGCGCGAATGACGAACAGGTTTGACGAACGCATGACCACCGAAAGCGATGTTACGCCCAGCGCTGCCGACCGCCACCATCCGATGCTGAAGATGGCTCTGGAGCTCGGCCCGCTGTTGATTTTCTTTTTCGCCAACCTGCGTGGTGCCTGGCTGGTTGAGAAATTTCCGGCATTGGCCGAGCTCGGCGGCCCGCTCTTCGTGGCGACCGGTCTTTTCATGGCGGCGACGATCGTCTCGCTCGTCGTCTCCAAGTTCATCCTCGGGCATCTGCCGGTCATGCCCTTCGTGTCGGGCATCGTCGTTCTGGTCTTCGGTTCGCTGTCGATCTATCTCCAGAACGAGACCTTCATCAAGATGAAGCCGACGATCGTCAATACGCTGTTCGGCGTGGCGCTCTTGGGCGGGCTTGCCTTCGGCAAGTCGCTGCTCGGCTATGTCTTCAATGCCGCCTTCCAGCTCGATGCCGAAGCCTGGCGGAAGCTTACGGTCCGCTGGGGCATCTTTTTCCTGTTCCTCGCGGTGCTCAATGAAGTCGTCTGGCGCAACTTTTCGGATGATTTCTGGATCGCCTTCAAGGTCTGGGGGACGATGCCGATCACCATCATCTTCACCATGGCGCAGATGCCGCTCATCCTGAAGCATACCATTACGCCTGCAGGAGAGACCGAGAAGTGACGGTAGCCGGCGCGGCGGAAAGATCGAGACATCAGAATTTCTGGTTCGCCGCCTGCGTAGCGGTCTTGATCGTCCAGATCGCCGCCGAATACCTGATGGGCCGCACGCCGATCTGCACCTGCGGCTACGTTAAGCTCTGGGAAGGCGTCGTCAATTCGAGCGGCAATTCCCAGCACCTCTCGGACTGGTACACGCCGTCGCACATCATCCATGGTTTCCTGTTCTATGGGCTGACGCATCTTCTGCTGCGCGGCAAGCCGATCGCAATGCGACTGCTTTTGGCGCTCGTCATCGAATCCGGCTGGGAGTTGCTCGAAAACTCGCCGATTATTATCGACCGCTACCGTACGGCGACGATCTCGCTCGACTATTACGGCGACAGCATTCTGAACTCCGCGATGGACACCGTCTTCATGGTCGTCGGCTTCTTCTTCGCCGCACGCGCTCCGGTCGCGCTGACGGTTGCGATCGCGATTTTCTTCGAGATCTTCACGGGCTACATGATCCGCGACAACCTGACGCTCAACGTGCTGATGTTGATCTGGCCGGTCGAGGCGATCAAGACTTGGCAAGGGGCGCTTTAAGAAAGCGGTTTTCCAAGCGCTTTCTCCATCGCCGGGAAAAGCCCTTCCTTCAGGCTGATATCATCGAAGGGACCGACGCGCTTGTAGAGGATCGTGCCGTCGGGAGCGACCAGATAGCTCTCCGGGATGCCGTAGACGCCCCAGTCGATGGCCGCCTTGCCGTTCGGATCGATGCCGATTGCGGCATAGGGATTGCCGAGCTCGCCGAGGAAGCGGAGCGCGTTGTCGTTCTTATCCTTGTAATTGATCGCCACAATGTTGAGCCGGCTATCCTTTGCCAGCTCCTTGAGGATCGGGTGTTCTTCGCGGCAGGGAATGCACCAGGACGCAAAAACGTTGACGAGCGTCAGCTTGCCCTTGATGGCGGCATCTGTCAGCGGCGGCAGGTTGGACCCTTCAAGCGGGGGAAGGTTCAGCGCCGGAGCCTTCGTGCCGATCAGAGCCGAAGGAATGTCCGCAATGTTCTTGCCGTGAAAATCCTGGTCGTAGAGCATCTTCGCCGCCGTGGCGGCAATACCGCCGAAAACGACCAGCGGAATCAGCGCCAGAACGTAGCGGCTTAAGGGACGCGGTTTCGGCCGATCTGCTTCCGGCATGCTCATGCGTTGTCCTTAGGGCGGGCCGAGCGCCGCCGGATGCCCGAGGCTTCAAGCGCGGCCAGTTCCTTCTGCCGCGCACGCCCGTCGACCCAGACCCAGAGCGTCACGACGATGGTGATGAAGGCTGCGAATGCATAGGCACTGTAAACGTAGAAAGCGTGGGTCATCGGCTATTCCTCGCGGCCTGCCATGCGGGCGGCAAGGCGGCGCTGGACTGCCACGCGGCGGCGCCAGATCTCGTTGCGCATCGCCATGATGTGCAGCGTGAAGAAGAGCAGCGTAAAGCCGATCGCCATGGTAAAGAGCGGGCGCAGGAATTCCGGGTCGATCGCCGGACCGTCGAGGCGCATCACGCTCGCCGACTGGTGCAGCGTATTCCACCAGTCGACGGAAAACTTGATGATCGGGATATTGACGAAGCCGACGAGGATGAGAACCGCCGTGACACGCGCGGCCCTGGACGGATCGTCGATGGCCCGGGTCAAAGCAATAAGACCGAGATACATCAGAAAGAGAATGAAAACGGATGTCAGCCGCGCATCCCAGACCCACCAGGTACCCCACATCGGCTTGCCCCAGAGCGAGCCGGTGACGAGCGCCAGCAGCGTGAAGGCAGCGCCGAGCGGCGCGGCGGCCTTTGCCGAAACATCGGCGAGCGGATGGCGCCAGACGAGGGTGCCGATCGCCGAAATGCTCATGACCGTGTAGCACATCATTGCCAGCCAGGCGGATGGCACATGGATATACATGATGCGGACGGTTTCGCCCTGCTGGTAATCGCCTTCGGTCGAGAAGCTGAGGTAGAGGCCCGCGATCAGACAGAGCGCGGTGGCTCCCGCCAGCCACGGGATGATGCGCTGCGCCAGAGCCAGAAACCGCGTCGGGTTCGCAAGGTCGCTGAATTTGCTGATGACAAGGCTCGTTTCGCTCATGAACGGTTCTTTACCTTGAACGGCGTGCTGCCGCAATTGATCCTGACAACGGGCTCGATCAATCCGATGTGTTTCGCAGTGCAAGGGCCGCGCCTGCCGGGCCAATGACAGCAAAGAACAGCGTCAATGCGATGAGAATAAGGAAGGGCGGCAGGAAGGGCGCCGGATCCTCGACGGCGGCATACGTGGCGCTGACGCCGAAGATCAGCACCGGAATGGTCAGCGGCAGAACGAGGATCGAGACCAGAAGCCCGCCCCGGGGGAGCGCGACGGCGACCCCTGCGCCGACAGCACCGATAAAAGTGAGGGCGGGCGAGCCGACCAGCAGCGTCAGCATCGTCGCGCCGATTGCAACCTCACTCATGTTCATGAAGAGCCCAAGCAGCGGCGAGGCGATCACCAGCGGAAGGCTGGTCGCCGTCCAATGGGCGAAGCATTTGACGAGAACGGTCAGCACCAGCGGCGTCTCCTGCATCAGCATCAGGTCCAGCGAGCCGTCGTCGCGGTCGGCCTGAAAAAGCCGGTCGAGACCGAGAAGGGCCGAAAGCAGGGCGCCGATCCAGACGATGGCGGGACCGATCCGCGAAAGCAGGTTCAAGTCCGGTCCGACGCCAACCGGAATGATGGCGGCAACCGTCAGGAAGAACAACACGCCGATCAACGCGCCGCCGCCGGCACGGATCGAAAGTTTTAGATCGCGGAAGAAGAGGGCGGTCATGAGGAACGACCTTTGTGTGGGAAAGACCCCTCCCCAACCCCTCCCCACAAGGGGGAGGGGCTTTTACGCCGCGGAAGGCGCTGCCCCCATTTTTTTCCCTCAGCGAGCGAGTTACGCGATCTGGCACAGGCGAGCGTCGCGGCCGAGCCCCTCCCCCTTGGGGGGAGGGGCTGGGGAGGGGTCTTTGCCAAATACGCATTCATCATCCCCAAACTCCCTGCGATACACCCTGGAATCCCGTCATCCGCAACTCTCGCGCATTTTCTAACCCGAGTGACTGGTGCGTCGCTGCCAGAACGATTCCGCCCTTCGTCTGGTGTTGCCCGATCAGCTCTGCAAACAACCGGTCGGCGCTGGCGTCGAGTGCGGCGGTTGGTTCGTCGAGAATCCAGACCGGACGATAGGAGACGAGCAGTTTCGCAAAGGCAAAACGGCGCTGCTGGCCGGCGGAGAGATAGCCGAAGGGAAGATGCGTAATGCCTCCGAGGCCGACGGCCTCGGCTGCGTCTTCGATCGACAGGTCCGAAGAGCCGAGCACGTCGCCGAGAAAGCTTTGCCAGAAGGCTAGATTTTCCGAAACAGTGAGCTCGCTTTTCATCGCGTTTCGGTGGCCGAGATAATGGCTCACTTCGCGCGCGGGGCGCTCCCCGGAGCCGTGCGAATCAGTGAAGCGGACGTTGCCTTTTTCGGGGCGAAGCAGACCGGCGATGACGCGCAGTAAAGTGGACTTTCCCGATCCATTTTTACCTGTCAAAACCACAGCTTCGCCTGCTTCCAGGCGAAAGGAAATGCCTTCGAAAATCAGGTCTTCGCCCCGCCTGGCAGCGAGGTTGACGGCGTCGAGATGCATAGGCGTTCCGTTCAAAAATATTTTAATCACCGCGACGCAAAAAATATCCAAATGGGCCAAACCCGGTCTGGCACCTTCCGGAGAAATTATCTATAAGACCGCAACCACGCCAGCGGTCGGCGTGAATATCATCCTTGCGCCGAACATGGAATATTTCTTCCACGTGCGGACAGCGGAAATGGCCGTACCCGCATCCTGATGTGCATCAAGTGCATAGGCGTTCGCACGACTGTGTTGGCTATCAGAAACGGGGTCTCTCGTGTCTAAATCTCTTGACAGTTTCAACTGCCGGTCCACGCTTTCCGTGAACGGGAAGGACTATGTCTATTACAGCCTTCCCAAGGCTGAGGCGAATGGTCTGCCGGGCGTGTCGAAACTTCCTTACTCGATGAAAGTTCTTCTCGAGAATCTGCTGCGCTTCGAAGACGGCCAGTCCGTCACCAAAGAGCACATTCTGGCCGTTGCCGAATGGCTGAACAACAAGGGTACCGTCGAGAACGAAATCGCCTATCGTCCGGCGCGCGTTCTGATGCAGGACTTTACCGGTGTTCCAGCTGTCGTCGACCTCGCCGCCATGCGCGACGCGATGGTCTCTCTCGGTGGCGATCCGGAAAAGATCAACCCGCTCGTTCCCGTCGACCTCGTCATCGACCACTCGGTCATCGTCGATGAATTCGGCACGCCACAGGCCTTCGCCAAGAACGTCGAGCTCGAATACCAGCGCAACGGCGAACGCTACCGCTTCCTGAAGTGGGGCCAGCAGGCATTCAAGAACTTCCGCGTCGTTCCTCCGGGCACCGGCATCTGTCACCAGGTCAACCTCGAATACCTCGGCCAGACCGTCTGGACGAAGGAAGAGGATGGCGAAACGATTGCTTATCCGGACACCTGCGTCGGCACCGATTCGCACACGACGATGATCAACGGTCTCGGCGTTCTCGGCTGGGGCGTTGGTGGTATCGAAGCTGAAGCCGCCATGCTCGGCCAGCCGGTCTCGATGCTGCTGCCTGAGGTCATCGGCTTCAAGCTGACCGGCAAGCTCAAGGAAGGCGTCACCGCAACCGACCTCGTTCTGACCGTCGTGCAGATGCTGCGCAAGAAGGGCGTCGTTTCCAAGTTCGTGGAATTCTTCGGCCCGGGCATGGACAACATGCCGCTCGCAGACC
>NZ_JBNDHS010000157.1:0-8427 GCF_056755095.1 Rhizobium sp. SVR5-9E
GATGATGTACCAGTCGACCTTCGGCAGCGTCTCGAAGGAGAGCCGCGCGCTCGTTATCATGCTGGCTCTTGCTGAAATCCTGGCCCGCTCCGGCGAGCGCATCGGCTGCCCTGGCGTGATGGAGCCTATCTCCGCCCGCAATGCCGCCGAGCGGCTCGCGACTGCGCTGATGCACGCCCCCTTGGCCGGCGGCCTGCCGGAAATCGGCATGATCCGCGGCTCGAGCGATCTCGTTCTGATCGGCGATTTCCTCGACGACGCGCCGACGATCATGGCACGCCTCGGCCCGCTTGCCCGGCGTGGTCTTCGCGGCCATGTGGTCGAGATCGCCGATCCTGCCGAGGAGCTCTTCCCCTATACCGGACGCACCGAATTCAAAGATCCGGAAACCGGCTCAAGATTGGTGTCCGGCCGCGCGGAACACATCCGCGAAGCCTATAGCCGCGCTTATCTCGCGCGCCGCGACGGCCTCGGCCAATCACTCCGCCATCTCGGCTGGACATTCGTCACTCACCGCACCGACCATCTGGCATCCGAAGCGCTGGTTGCGGTTCATATGTATCTCTCCGGCATGCCGGCCAAGGCGACGCACGGAGGGCAGCTGTGAGCGGACTTCCCTTCGCATTCGCCTATCCAGCAATTCTTGGCGCACTCGTGGCGCTGCCGATCATCTGGTGGCTGCTCAGGCTCACGCCGCCACGACCGAAATCGGAGTATTTTCCGCCGCTGAGAATCCTGGCGACCGTGCTGAAGCGCGAGGAGACGCCGGCCCAAAGCCCCTGGTGGCTGACGCTGCTGCGCATGCTTCTTGCCGCCGCCGTGATCCTCGCCATCGCCGACCCGGTCTTCAATCCCCGCGCCACTTCGCTCGCCGGCGGCGGCCCGTTGGTGCTCTTCGTCGATAACAGCTGGGCCACGGCACCCGATTGGGCACGCCGCGTCCAGACCGCCGAGGCGCTGATCGACGAGGCCGAGTCCGCAGGTATCCCGGTTGCGGTCGCGTTTACCGCCGATCCGACCAACAATGCGGTGCCCGGGACCGCGACGGCTGCCCGCGACAAGCTTCGCGCCGCAGAGCCGCGGCCGCTTGTTCCCGATCGCGGGCGTGCCTTCGAAGCTTTGCGGGTAGCGCTGAATGGAACGAAACCAGGCACCCTCGCATTTCTTTCCGATGGAGCAGCGGCAAAGGAAAATGATGCGACCGTCCGTCAACTGGCCGACCTGCAGCCGGCCGAGTTCCGGCTCGTGGAAGGCGACGCGACGCAGACAATTGCCATTACCGGCGCCACGAATGCCGCGGACGCGATGACCGTGACCGCAACACGCCTGGACAGCACTGGTGCCGCCTCTCTGCCCCTGACGGCGCAAGATGCGCAGGGCCGCCCGATTGCCGCCGGCACTGTCGACTTCAAGCCTGGGCAATCGGTCGCCACCGGCTCGATTGCCGCCCCCTTCGAGATGCGCAATGATTTCGCCCGCGTCAGTATCGACGCCCACGCGACGGCAGGCGCAGTGCAGCTTCTCGACGACGGCTTCAAGCGCCGCCGCGTCGTCCTGCTTTCAGGCGAAGCGGGCGATGACTTCCAGCCGCTTCTCTCCCCGCTATATTACATTCAGCGCGCCTTGCAGCCTTATGCCGATTTGATCCAGCCGAATACGCCCGATCTCGCGACCGCCATTCCTGACCTGCTGTCGCAGAATCCCTCGGTCATCATCATGGCGGATATCGGCCGCCTGCCGCAGGAAACCTATGAGCCGCTGCAGCGCTGGATTGCCAATGGCGGCACGCTGATCCGCTTCGCAGGCCCGCGCCTGGCCGCCGCCCCGGCTGACGATCCGCTTGTGCCCGTGACGCTGCGGCAGGGCGAGCGCGCGCTTGGCGGTTCGCTTTCCTGGGCCGAACCACAGCCGCTTGCGGACTTTCCCAATTTCGGTCCCTTCGCCGGTATGGCCAAGCCGACGGATGTCACCGTCAAGCGCCAGGTTCTCGCCGAGCCGACGCCCGATCTTGCCGAGCGTACCTGGGCAAGCCTTGCTGACGGCACCCCGCTGGTGACGACCAAGCCGATCAACGCCGGTCGTATCGTGCTCTTCCATGTCAGCGCCGAGGCGACCTGGTCCAACCTCCCGATTTCCGGTAATTTCGTCGAGATGCTCAGGCGTATTGTCCAGCTCTCCCGCTCCGGCGGTGTGACCTCCGAAGCCGGCGCGGCGTCGACTGCCGAAGCGCTGCCGCCCTTCCGGCTGCTGACGGCAAAGGGCGTGCTGACGACGGAGACGGGCACCGCCCGCCCGCTCATCCCGAATGCAAAGGCTGAACCCATTTCCAGCTTCGATAACCCGCCCGGACTCTATGGTTCAGAAGACGGCTTTACCGCGTTGAATGTATTGCCGAATAATGCCGAACTGAAGCCGCTGGACATGGCTGGCGCCAATCTCGTCCGGCAGGGCCTGATCGGCGGTGAGACCTGGTCCGCCAAGCCCGCGCTTTTCCTCATCGCCTTCCTGCTGCTCTTGGCAGACAGCCTCATCGTGATGTTCATGGGCGGCGCTTTCTCGCGCCTGCGCTCGGCGGCCCGCCCTGCAGCGCTCGTTGCCGTCGCGATCGGCGCTGCCCTCTTCCTGCAACCGCTCGATGGTCGCGCCGATGACTCCAAGCCCGGTGACGATCAGATTTTCCAGCGGTTGGACAACACACATCTCGCCTATGTCGTCACCGGCGAGCAGGATGTCGACAATATCTCCGAGCGCGGTCTCGAGGGCCTGACGGAGTTCCTGACATTCCGGACGACACTGGAGCCCGCGCCGCCGGTCGGCCTCGATCTCACCAAGGACGAGCTTTCCTTCTATCCGATCATCTATTGGCCGGTTTCCGCCTCCGCGCCGATGCCATCCGCGGCTGCGATCAATCGCATCGACGCCTATATGCGCGCTGGCGGCACCGTGCTTTTCGACACGCGGGACCAATTCACGGCGCTGGACGACAATGGCGGCGCCACAAGCGCCAACGGCGAGCGCCTGCAGCAGATCCTTGCAAACCTAGACATTCCACCGCTCGAGCCGGTTCCTTCCGACCACGTCCTGACAAAGTCGTTCTATCTGCTGTCTAGCTTCCCGGGCCGCTATAGCGGAAGTCCCCTCTGGATCGAGTCACGGCAGGACAATCGTGCTTCGGACCCGAAATCCACCGCCTCCGCCGACGGTGTTTCACCGATCCTCATTACTGGCAACGATTTTGCCGGGGCCTGGGCGGTCGATGAGAACGGCGTACCGATGCTGCCGACCGTTCCGCCGGATGAGATGCAGCGCGAATATGCTTACCGCGCGGGCGTCAACATCATGATGTACATGCTGACCGGCAACTACAAGACCGATCAGGTCCACATCCCAGCGCTCCTCGAACGGCTGGGACAGTGACATGACGCTTGATTTTTCGCCTTTCCTTCCTTGGCCGGTCCTTGCCGCACTGGCGGCTGTGGTTGTGCTGGTCGCAGCCTTCGCGATCTGGCGCGGTATCCGTGGCGCCTGGATCCGCACGCTGGCGGCCCTCGCATTGCTGGCAGCGCTCGCGAACCCGCTCCTCATGCAGGAAGACCGCGACCAGCTTTCGACGATCGTTCCTGTCATCGTCGATCGCAGCCAGAGCCAGCAGACCCCGGACCGCATCAAGGTGACCGAGGATGCGCTGGCGCAGCTCAAGGATCGCCTCGCGCGCTTCCCGAATATCGAGCCGCGATACGTCGATGTCACCGAACCGGAAGATTCCGACACACCGTCCACCCGTCTGTTCACGGCGCTGTCGGCTGCCGTTGCCGACGTGCCTCCGGCGCGTATCGGCGGCGCGATCATGCTCACGGACGGCCAGGTGCATGATGTGCCGGGGATCAACCAGGCGCTTGGCTTCGACGCGCCGATCCATGGCCTCATCACCGGCAAGCCCAACGAGTTCGACCGCCGCATCGAGGTGATCAAGGCGCCGCGCTTCGGCATCGTCAACGAAGAGCAGCAACTAGTCCTTCGCGTTTTCGACGATGGCCCGAGCCCCGGCGATACGGCCAAGATCACCGTGAAGCTGAATGGCGACGAGATTGCCACGCTGCAAGCGACTCCGGGTCAGGATACGCCGTTTTCCTTCAGGGTTGCGCGCGGCGGCAGCAACGTATTGGAATTCTCGGTTGCCGGGCTGCCGGGTGAAGTGACGGAGGCAAACAACCGCGCCGTCCATGTCATCGACGGCATCCGCGAAAACCTGCGTGTACTTCTGGTCTCCGGCGAGCCGCATGCCGGCGAACGCGCCTGGCGCAATCTTTTGAAGTCTGACGCTTCTGTCGACCTGGTCCACTTCACCATTCTGCGCCCGCCCGAAAAGCAGGACGGCACGCCGATCAACGAGCTTTCGCTGATCGCCTTTCCGACGCGCGAACTGTTCGTCGACAAGATCAAGGACTTCGACCTGATCATTTTCGACCGCTACCAGCACCGCGGCGTGCTACCGATCCTCTACTATGATTACATCGCCCAATATGTCGAAAACGGCGGCGCGCTGCTGATTGCCGCAGGTCCCGAACATGCCGGTCAGGATTCGATTGCGCTGACGCCACTTGCGTCCGTACTTCCGGCGCAGCCGACCGGCCGGATGATCGACAAGGCGTTTTATCCGCGCCTTTCCGAGGAAGGCCGAAAGCATCCCGTTACGCGCGGCCTCGATGGTTCCGCCGACGAGCCGCCGCATTGGGGCCGCTGGTTCCGTAGCGTCGATGTTGAACCGCCGCAAGGCCAGACGGTGATGGTCGGCGCCGACAATCATCCGCTGCTGGTCTTGAACCGCGCCGGCCAGGGCCGCGTCGCCATGCTGCTCTCCGACCAGGGCTGGCTCTGGGCCCGCGGCTTCGAGGGCGGCGGTCCGCACGTCTCGCTCTATCGCCGCATCGCCCACTGGCTGATGAAGGAACCGGCTCTCGAAGAAGAGGCTCTGACGGCCCGCGCCTCCGGCCGCACGCTTGAGATCACCCGCCAGACGCTCGGCGACAATCCGGGCGACGCCACGATCCGATACCCTTCTGGCAGGACGGAAACGCTGCCGCTGACGCAATCCGAACCCGGTCTCTTCAAGGCCGAGAAGAAGATGGACGAGATCGGCCTCTTCGAGATCCGCAACGGTGACCTCATGACGCTCGTCCATGTCGGCGCGGTCGATGCGCCGGAATTCAAGGCGATGATTTCGACCGGTGACGTGCTGAAGCCGATCGCCGGCAAGACGCGCGGCCTTGTTGCCCGCGTTTCGGATGCGAGCGGAGCGGTCGAGGTTCCGCCGATCCTGCCGGTCCGCGGCCAGATTCGCGTTGCCGACAACGACCGCATGCAGATCAAGCTGACGAACGAGACCGTCCTGAAGGGCATCAATACCTTGCCGCTCTTTGCCGGCTTTGCCGGCGTCGGTGTGCTGCTGCTTGCCTTCGGCGCCATGTGGTGGCGCGAAGGGCGATGAGGCCATGCCGGAATTCGAACTGACTGGATCGCCCTCCCCGGAAGAGCTTGCCGCCATCCAGGACGCGCTCGGCGCCTTCAACATTGAGGACGTCGGCCCTTCGGAACGTCAGCCGCTTGCCCTCCTCATCCGCGACACGGACGGCAAGGTAACAGGCGGGCTTTCCGGTTATACCGCCTGGGGTTGGCTCTTCACGCAGAACCTGTACATCCCGGAGACCCAGCGCGGCAAAGGCTTGGCCGGAAAGATCCTTGCCAACGCCGAGGAAGAGGCCAAAGCCCGCGGCTGTCACGGCGCCTGGATCGATACCTTCAATCCTCAGGCGCTCCGCGCCTACCAGCGGGCGGGTTACGAGATCTTCGGCGAATTGCCGGAGTTTCCGAAAGGTCGGAGCCGGACGTTCCTGCGCAAGAGTCTCGCTTAGGGTCAGGAGCCTAGGCGAGCGAGACCTGCCGCGTTTCGGTATCGATCGCGAGCGCCGCGATGGCCGCGACGATCAGAAACCCCGCAAAGAGCCCGATCGCAACCCCGAGCCCCTGCGATACCACCAATGCCATCAGTGACGGGGCAATAAGGCCGCCGAGCCGTGCTATGGCGCCTGCCGCACCCATGCCGGTGGCGCGCGATGCCGTCGGATAAAGTTCCGGCGTATAGGCATAGAGCGCACCCCATGTCCCAAGCAGGGCGAAGCTCATGATCAGCAGCGATGCTCCGATCAGCATATCGTCAGGCGAAAGCACGAAGAGCAGGCATCCCGCTGCAGAAAGCAGGCAGAAGCCGACCAGCGTCGGCCGCCTGCCCCATTTCTCGACGCCATAGGCCGCAAGCGCGTAGCCGGGGATCTGGGCGAGCGCCACGAATACCAGAAAGCCATAACCGCGCACGAAGCCGAAGCCGTCGCCGGCAAGCTTTGCGGGCATCCAGGTGAAGACGCCGTAGTAGGAAACCGAAACGAGGAACCAGATCGCCAGGATCATCAGGCTCCGGCGGCGAAGCGAGGCGGTAAAGAGGCCTTCGGCAGCGGCATGCGGCGCCGGCACGATTTGGTCGGCGGCACCAAGCTCCGGCTTGCCGTGACGTCTGAGCATGCGGTTGACGATCGCCTTGGCTTCTTCGGCGCGGCCCTTTCGCAACAAGTAGAGCGGTGATTCCGGCACGAAAAATCGCAGTCCGATTCCGAGGATCGCCGGTACCGCCGTCACCGCGAAAATATAACGCCAGGGATCTGTAACGCCCGCAACGCTGGCAGCCCATGCGGCAAGGGCGACGATCAGCGTGCCGATCGCCCAGAATCCCTCAAGCGCCACCAGCCATCGGCCGCGATTCTTTGCGGGCAGGAACTCCGCCATCATCGAATAGTCGACCGGCAAGGTACCGCCGACGGCCACCCCGGTCAGGAACCGCAGAACCAGCAGACTGGCGAAATACGGAGCGAAGATCGAGAGCGTGCCGAACAAGGCATCGCATCCGACCGTCAGGATCAGCACATTGCGCCGTCCGATCCTGTCGGCGAGCCGGCCGAAGACCACGGCGCCGATGAGCATGCCGAGGAAGAACAGGGTTCCGGTCTGCAGCGCCTGCGGTACGGTCAACTGGAACGTGGCGGCAATCGAGGCGGCCGTGAAACCGACGGCAAGGACCTGCATGGCATCGGCCGCCCAGACGAGCCCGAAGATCGCCATCAACCGCCGTTGAAAGGCACCGGTTCCGGCACGATCCAGCGCCTCGTCCATTGAAATTCCGCCCATGCTGCCGCCTCTGTTAGAGCTGACGAAACCTGACCCATGGCGGGCCTCATGGAAAATCAGTGACTTGATAGAACAAATAGCCTATTCGCGCCAGCCGATTGTGCCCTTGAGACGCTGATGGGTACCTTCGGCAATCGGCACGACGAGAACGCGGGCGGGATCGACCGGGCCGGGAAACGCAAGCGCATTATAGGCGACCTTCTCGAAGCCAAGCGGGCAATAGTACGGCGGATCGCCGACGAGAATGACGGCCTCCGACCCCCTGCGCCTCGCAGCCTCCACCGCGATCCGCACCAGTTCGCGTCCGATGCCCATATTCTTGTGCGAAGGCCGCACGGCGAGCGGCCCGAGCAGATGCCCTTTCACAGCCCCTGCCATGACGGGCGTCAGTCGCACTGAAGCGATCGTCTCGCCGTCATCGGTGCAGATGAAGGAGAGCGACAGATCGTGCGGCCCCTGCTCGCGGATGCGGGCGGCAGCACGTGTATGCCGGCCGGGACCGAATGCTTCTTCGTTGATGTGTTCGATAGCTGCGTCATGAGACGCATCCTCAGTGAGGTAGACCAGATCGTGCTTGTGCATGATGAGACAGAAACCGGATAGACAGAAGCGATGGGTTCTCGAGCACGCCCTTGGGCGTTCGGGAGCATCAGCGTCGTCGCAGGCTTCTGGTTGCGTGCATCAAAATCGGGTTCCTGAGCGAATGTGAAAAGGCCGATAGCAGGAAAAATTTCCCTCGTCCAACGCAAAATGAAATCATCCCAAAAGACAGTGTGACGCACTGTTCAATCTTTGCACCCTGCAAAGCCGGGCCGCCTGCGATATGTTCACTCCAACGACGAGTTCTGGAGGAATATAATGGGCATGCTGGTTGACGGCGTCTGGCAGGACGTCTGGTACGACACGAAAGAAACGAAGGGCCATTTCAAGCGCGCAGCCTCTCAGTTTCGCAACTGGGTCACGGCTGATGGAAAGCCGGGACCGACAGGCACCGGTGGTTTCAAGGCCGAGGCCGACCGCTATCATCTCTACGTGTCACTCGCCTGCCCCTGGGCGCACCGCACGCTGATCTTCCGCAAGCTGAAGAAGCTTGAGAATATCATCTCCGTATCGGTCGTCGATCCGCTGATGGCCGAAAACGGCTGGGAATTCAAAGTCGGCGACGGCGCCACCGGCGATCAGCTTTACGGC
>NZ_JBNDHS010000158.1:0-8158 GCF_056755095.1 Rhizobium sp. SVR5-9E
GCGCCAGACGGCATCATGGCGCCATCGCCGTCGCCGACTTCGCCATCGGTGAGGAGGCGGGCCTTGACGGTCGGCGGCAGCAGACCGCGGCCGGTGAAGTCATAGACCTCGTCTTCCCATACAGTCGCCACTTCAGCCTGGCCGTTTGCCATCAGATTGAGCGAGTCCGTATTGCCGTTGGTGAACTCGACGTTGGGGCGCAGCTCCTTGAAATAGGCAAGGACCGGGTCCAGGCAGGGGCCGTTGGCCCAGGCAGCCGCGTCGGCTTCCGTGACGGTGTAGTCATAGAGGCGAGCCTGACAGTCCTTGGTCGTCATCGCCAGGATGGCGCTTTCGAGGAAGCCGATACCGGAACCGCCACGCGTCGGGTCGGTGACGACCATCTTCTGCGGGTTTGCCTTGGCGAAGGCGAGCAGTTCGGCAAAGTTCTTCGGTTCGGTGCCATTGGGGAAGGCTCGCGTATCGTAGCCGATTGCAGTGACGTTGCGGTGGTAGGGCGCGACCTTGCCGCCGTGGACGTAGCCGCGCGAAACGGTCGCCGCATTCTCTTCAAGGTCCGGGGCGCTCGGCAGCATGGTGTTAAGCGGCAGATTGGCGATTATGCCGGCCTGATCGGCGACGCGGACCGAGCCGTTGGGCATCCAGAAGACATCAACGGGCGAAGGCTGGCCGGCCTGCTTGGCGGCGATCAGCTGCTGTACGGCCTGTTCGCCGTCGACCTGATGATATTCGACCTTGACGCCGTATTTCGCTTCGAAGCGGCGAATGATCTCGGCAAAGATGACGTTTTCCGATTCGCCGAAATCATAGAAGCTGATCTGGCCTTCCGCCTTGGCGGCCGGGACAAGCACGTCGTAGAAATTTGCGGGTGTCAGTGCCTTCAGATCCACATTGGTCTTGATGTTGAAGTCGGGTCCGCCCACGGGTTCGGTTGCGCCCGCCTGTGCATAAGCCGCACAGAGAAGCGTTGCTGTCATGAGTACAGTGCGAAGTTTCATTGCGTCCACCTTTTGCGCTGTTGGCACGTTTTGATGACGGCAACGAATAAGGTGGTAATACGAATTACCGTTGAAGGTTCGGTGACAATTTGATGAATAATGCAGGGTAAGCCGAGCCCTTCAAAAGTAAGACTTTCATCAAACTGTCATTTGACAAGCCGCCTGCTTTAGGCGCCATTCGCGCCCCTACGACATTCATGCATACGTATGAGCATGGCTTTTGTATTTACGTCACTGCTTCAATTTAAAGCGAGATACCCGATGCTAGTCCACGAAATCAGCGAGTTGGCTGCTCAAGCAGGAAACTTGGCACTGTCGCGTCAAAAGACGCTGTCAGAACTATCCGTAACGGCCAAGGGCCACCTTGATTTCGTCACCGATGTGGATCGTGCGGTGGAGGAGATGATTGCGGCCGGGATCGGTCGACTCTTTCCTGATGATGGCATCCTGGGAGAGGAAGGACGAAGCCTGTCGGGCATATCCGGCCGTACCTGGATCATCGACCCGATCGACGGAACGCATAACTTCGTTCGGGGTGGTTCCTCCTGGGCCGTGTCCATCGGCCTGGCGTCGGATCGCCCGGTCGCCGCAGCCCTGAATGCCCCAGTCGAGGGAACCATGCTCGTGGCCGAAGCGGGAAAGGGCGTCTGGCGAAACGGGGAAAAGCTGCCGGCACGCCGGACACCCGCCGAGCTCAGTATCGCCTACACCGGCGTTTCGACCTGGATGTCGACGGACAACGATCGCTGGCTGTCAGGTTTCGTGCGCGACGAACTGGGGCTGGCCGATCGGCGGACGGGATCGGCGGTGACCGGTCTGATCCCTGTCATCCTCGGCGAGGCCGATCTCTATATCGGCTTCGGGGAACATATCTGGGACGTGGCGGGCGCGGCGATCATAGCGGCGGAGGCCGGCTGTGCTCATTCGCTCGACTGGTCTGCCGGTCTGCCGCAGGGGCCGTTTACCTTTGTCTGTGGAGAGCCGGCATTGGTGGAGCGCACGTCGAGAGCGCTGGAGATGCGGCGTACTTGAATGGATCATGCCCAGTGGGCCTTCTCACGGGTAAGAAGTCGCCGATCAAGCACCCAGCTCGGCCTGGCGACGAATGTCGTCTGCGAGCGGGTGCAATAGATCGGGTGGTAATGCGCCGACAAGGCTATAACCCATTCCGTTCGCCGCCCAGCTCCATCCGCCGACCTCGCCCTTGGAAAGTGCCGTCATCGTCTTGTTCTGGTCGACTACCATCGGACGGGTCAGCATGACGAGGCGAGAGCCACGGTCGTTGTCGTACATCAGCATCAGCCCGGCGCCGTGCGGCGTGGCGATGAGACGGCCGCCCATAAGGCGATAGCCGGACTTCGAAAGGTCCGGCAGCACCGGCTTGCGGCCCATGCGCTGCGTCGCCCAGTCGACCAGTTCGGCCATGTTGTCGGCGCGCAGCTCGACCGGCCTTACCCTGTCGGAGGCATAGGTCGCAAAGCTGTCGGATGCTTCGCGTGCGAGCGCCAGAACGCCCTCGCTCGGCGGCTGGTAGAAATCGTGCAATAGCCAGCCGCCGGAACCGCCCGCCACGAGAAGCACGGTCGCAGCGGCGGCCACGCGCCAAAACGGAGCCCGGCCTCGGGTGCGCGTCTCCATCATGCGGCTCAGGTTGAGGCGGCTCGGTACCGGCTCTTCCAGAACGGGATCGAGTGCTGCCCGCAAATCGAGACGCTGCCTGCCGTAGCTTTCGATCCGCGCGGCAATTTCCGGATGCGCATCCAGATAGGCCGAAACCTCGGCTTCACGCACCTCGTCGAGCGCACCGTCGACAAAGCCGTGAAGATCGTCCTCGGAGATCGGTTTCACGCTCATTTCACTCTCCGAAGGTGTGCGGCAGGCCCTCGTGCTGCCTGTCCCGGATTTTCCAGTATCTGCCGCAGCCGCTCTCGCGCCCGCGACAGCCGTGACATCACAGTGCCGACGGGGATCGCCAGCACCGCGGCCGTTTGCGAATAGGACAGATCCTCGACGGATACCAGCAGAAGCACGCTGCGCTGCTCATCCGGAAGTTTATCGAGCGCCTGGAGGATATCCCGGCGCATCAGGCTGTCCTCCTGCGTCGGCTGCCGGGCGAAGGCGCTCTCATCCACCTTTTCAAATGGCACGTGCTCGCCGCGACGGACCGTCTGCCTCAGGCGGTTAACGGCGAGGTTATGAAGAATGGCGAAAACCCAGGTGCGCGGATCGTCGCTGCGGCGGCGATGCCAATGGGCTATGACCCGCTCCAGGCAATCCTGGACGAGATCGTCGGCCGCAGCCGTATCCCGCAGCAGGCCTCGCGCATAGCGGCGCAGTGCCGGTATCATCGGCTCGACAAGCTGCAGAATGTCACTCATGAGAGTTTCGCCTTCAGGAGCTTTCACCCGCCACCCCTACCACGGGCGGCGGGCGGAAGGGATCTACTTCGCCTCGACCTGAACGACGTCGCCAGGCCCTTTTTCACCAGCCGCCGCGACGACGAGATAGCGGCGCTCCGCCTTCCGGGTGCTCTGGACGATCTGACGGATTGGTCCGACGGCGTTGACGATCGCCGAGCCGGCCGGATTCGTGATGAACGAAGCCAGCGGCTGAAGGTCACCGGTGCCGTCGGACCGCGTCGAGAGCGCAAGAATGTAGGGTTTCTTGGGTTGTAGACCGGTTACCGACGCCTGCAGCACCTGCGACAGGCCCTGATCGAAGAGGGAGACGCTGGTAGGTGCGACAGCTTCCTTCGTCTTCGGAGCCCGCAAGGTCAGGTGAACCGCCTGTCCGGCAACACCGAGCGGCTGCAGATTCTGCATGCCATCGCCCTCGGGCACTGCGTTCGGGACGTAGTTCACCGCCTGCGGTGCCTGTCCGATCGGAATGGTGGCGATCACCTTGTTCGTCAGCGTGTCGATGGCGGCAAGTGCATCGGCATTTTCGAGACCGACATAGACGCGGGTGCCGTCGCCGGACGGCCAGACGCCATGCGGAAGGTTACCGACCGGAATTGTAGCAACCTGCTCGAAAGTGTCGGTGCGATAGACCTTCACCTGGTTGAGGCCGCCGACGGTGATATAGGCGAACTCGCCATTGGCGTTGTGAACGATGTTGACGTGGTTGGTGATCGGTCCGGTATCGATCGTCTTGATGAGATCGAAAGGCGCCTCGGCATTGAAAACCTGCGCCTTGCCGACATCCTTCAGCGTGAACCAGACCTGCTTGCCATCAGGTGTCGCCGCAATGTTGGGGCAGAAGGGGCTTTCCTGCTTGATATGGCCGACAATCTGATGGTCGGCGACGGAAATGACGACGGTCTCCGGATTGAACGAGGAGCAGATGTAGCCGTATTTGCCGTTCGGCGAAAAGATCTGCATGCCGGGACCGGCCGGAACCTTGATCTGCAGCTTTTCCTCGTAGGTATGCGCATCGATGACGGAGATATAGTCCTCGCCGCGAACCGTGACCCAGACCTCATTGCCATCAGGTGTGAAGAAGGCCTCGTGCGGCGAGCGGCCGACATAGGTGGTGCGCTTGACGGTGTTGGTTGCCGTATCGATGAAGGTCACCGAATTGGAGCCGATGGAAACGACAGCAAGGGTCTTGTGGTCTGGCGAGAACCCCATCCCATGGACGAGGACCTGCCCCCGATAAAGCGGGCTCAGATTGCCCGGCTGCGGATCGCCGAGCTTGATGACGCCGAGAAGCTTGTTGGTGGCGGGATCGGTGACGGAAACCGTGTTGGAGAACTGCTCGGCCGCATAGACACGATCCTTGCTGCTGACCGGAATATCCGGATCGGAGGCAGCACCCGGCGCCTGGCCGGCGAAGCTCGTCAGGGGCGCCAGCATCGTGCCGGCGAGAAGGCTGAGAGCGAGAAGGGTAGGCTTCATGACGGGGTCCTTTTCAATTGCCCATTTTCATGTCGGGGTCCATGCCGGGCATGGAGGAGGAGGCGGGGGCCTGCGGGGAGACCTGCGTCGGCGCGGGCTCCGACGGAGGGAGCGGATCGCCGAGGGCCAGCCGCATGGCGGCGATTTCCTGCTGCTGGTCGACGATAATTTCCTGAGCGATCCGCTTCAGCTGCTCATTGCTGCCGTAACGCAGGTAGGCCTGCGCCATATCGATCGCGCCCTGGTGATGCGGGATCATCATCTCGACGAAATCGCGATTGGCGTCACCGGTCGGCTTGACCACCATGCCGTTCATCATCTTGGTCATCGCCGCATCGTTTTCGCTGATGAACGGGGCCTCGTCGCTGGTGGTGGACGATGCTGTGCGCCGAGCATGCTCTGCCGGGTCATGGGCAAAAGCGGGGAACGCAAGCGAGACCACAAGCGCGGTGGCGGTGATCCGTCTCGTATGTCGTGCAATCATGCGGGTCTCCCTGAGGGCTGAAGAGCGGGTTCAGGGAGGTAGACAACGCGGGAGCGGGATTATTCCGCCGGATCACAAATTTTCCGGGTCAGACGAGATCCTGCCTACCGCAGCGGGCAATGGCCGCATCGCGTGTAAGAGATACGATCGCGGTTATCCCGCCAGGTGCTTTCGCGTATCAAGTACTTTCGGAGTTCGTTTCCGTCAGAGCAGTCCAGACAAAGGCGGTCGCTGATCGCGGCCAGCCTTGGATCGCCTGTGACTGCTCTTTGGACCTCATCCAGAGTGCGTAACCGACGCTTACAATCGCTGTAGCCGGTATTCGGTATCGTCGGGCGCTACTCTTTCTTATGCGCGTGTCTGGTGGTGGGAGATCTCACGCCAGGTGCTGACGAAGGCGACGGCGCTGTCGGCTATTTCCTTCAGCGATTTCCCGGGGCGGTAGAGATTGCCGCCAACACCGAAGCCGCTTGCGCCGGCCTCAACCCAGGAAGCCATCGCCTCCGGCGTGATCCCTCCTGTCGGCAGGAGCGGAATGTCGTTGGCGAAGACGGCGCGCCAAGCCTTGAGAACAGACGGCGACATAGACTCGGCCGGAAAAATCTTGAGACCATCGGCGCCGGCATCGAGCGCCGCAAAACCCTCGGTTGGCGTGGAGACGCCGGGAAAGCAGGCGAAGCCATGCTTGCGCGCTGCGCGGACGACGGCCGTATCCGCATGCGGCATCACAATCAGCCGGCCGCCGGCATCGCCGACACGAGAAACGCTGTCCGGCGACATGACCGTGCCGGCACCGACCAGCACTTCGCTGCCGAAGCGGCGGGCGAGCCGTTCGATGCTGACATAGGGGTCCGGCGAGTTCAATGGCACCTCGATCAGCCGAAAGCCGACCTGGATGAGGGTTTCCGTCACGCTCTCAACCTCTTGCGGCGTGATCCAGCGCAAGACCGCGATGAGAGGGCAGGCCTGCAGCGCTTCGCGTAGTGCGCTGCCGACGATTGATGGCGGTTGCAAGGCGGTAGTCATTTTGTACGGTCCTTTTTATGTTAGCCATACATAAGCCTGCATGGCTGCGATCGAGTGCTTCGCCCGTGGGCTGCTTGGCCGACGAAGATCTGAGGTGACGATCGCCGCGCGATCGACCAGGGCCTACCCAATCGACGGCGCTGCGATAGAGGGAGGGCCGTCAACGTCGCCGTCCGTAAGGGCATCAATGGCGGCATGGCGTTGCGTCAGGAAGCCCGTCATCCACCGCACGCTGTCGAGGATACCCCCGAAGGGATAGAGATGGAAAAGAACTGGACCGAATTGGCGACCTTCAAGACCGTCAAGAAGCCGGTCGGCAAAGCGCTCCGGACCGGCTCGATGAAGCAGGTTCGTCAATGAGAGACCGTATTGACGAAGAACTGCCGCCGATGTGGCGACACCGAATTGCCGGGCAAAGCGGGTCAGCTTGCCGACGTCGGCCGGTCCCGGCACACCGACCCTCACGGGAACGTCGATGCCGAAACCGCGAAGCTTTGCGATCCAATCTACGATGGCACTCGCGTCGAATCCGAATTGCGTGGTGATCTCGATCGAGCAGCCGGCCTCTTTCAGAAAGGTGATCTTCCACCGGAGCGCATCCCACAGTCTGTCGTTTTCGATCTTCGGATGCCCTTCCGGGTAGCCAACGATCCCCGCATGCCGGATCGCGTGACGCTCGAGCACGTGGCTTCCAAGAAGGAAGAGGGAAT
This sequence comes from Rhizobium sp. SVR5-9E, assembly GCF_056755095.1. Taxonomy (NCBI): domain Bacteria; kingdom Pseudomonadati; phylum Pseudomonadota; class Alphaproteobacteria; order Hyphomicrobiales; family Rhizobiaceae; genus Rhizobium; species Rhizobium sp. SVR5-9E. Next base: position 7,115 of record NZ_JBNDHS010000158.1, read on the forward strand.
CCACGTATGGGCCGGCCGGCACCGCCGGGTCTCCTCCCACGAACATAAACCGTCGTGGGTGTGCGGCTCCGATCAACCCGGCGACCAGATCATCCAGGTCCTCGCGGGATCGGATCCTCCTGGATGAGATGATCGGGACCGGCTCGAAACCGCAGTCGCGAATGATCCGGGCGGCCTCGATGCGCTGCTGATGCGTTTCGTTTCCGAGGAAGGCGATGTTGATCGGCGTTCCTGCCGGGATACTCTCTCTGGCCGACTTGATTTGGGCAATGTCTTTGCCGGTTATCTCCAGCGTATAAAGAGGACGCTTGGCGGTCCATCGCCCTTGAGCATCTATATGGAGGTCGTGCATCCTCATCTCCGCGCGTTGCCGAGAAGCGATCTTAAATTTATTGCTTTCATCTACGCCCCATACATGGTAGACATAATGTATGTCAATAAGCCATACATATGGAGTGAGCCAGATGTGGCGACCGCGGTTGGTTGAAGGCGCCCGCATGAAATATCTCGGGATCGTCGAGGCGCTTGAGGCCGATATTCGGTCAGGCCGCGTCGCGCGCGGCGAGCGCCTGCCGCCGCAGCGGGCAATTGCCGAGGTGCTGAATGTCGATCTGACCACCGTCACACGGGCTTTCAACGAGGCCCGGAGGAGGGGGTTGGTCGAAGCGCAGGCCGGAAGGGGGAGCTTCATCAGCGAAACTCTGGAGGCGAACAGTTCGTCCGAGGGCTCGTCGCCCTTGATCGATCTCAGCATGAATATCCCGCCTCAGCCGCAGGCCGCGAACCTTCGGAAGATCTTTCCGCAGGGGATTTCCGATATATTGGCCGGCTCGCGAGGCTTGCTGAACCTCCACTATCAGGAGAGCAATGGCGCGGATCTGGACAGGCAGGCGGGAGCCAATTGGCTCGGGCAGAGGATAGATGGCGCGACTGCTGATCGCATCGTCGTTGCCGGAGGCGCGCAGAGCGCCCTGTTCGCAATTTGCGATCTGCTGCTCAGCCGCGGTGATGTCATTGCTGCCGGCGCGGTCACCTATCCCGGCC
>NZ_JBNDHS010000159.1:0-7782 GCF_056755095.1 Rhizobium sp. SVR5-9E
ACCGGAAGGCCATCGTTTTCCGAAAGCCACGCTGCCGGAATGATCGAAATATGCCGCCCTTCCGGGCGAACAGGGCACCGGCGGATCATCAAAGGATTAGACAGTGGCAAGCACCAATTTCCGCCCCCTTCACGACCGCGTCGTCGTTCGCCGCGTTGAGTCCGAAGAAAGGACCCGAGGCGGTATCATCATTCCGGACACCGCCAAGGAAAAGCCGCAGGAAGGCGAAATCGTCGCCGTCGGTTCCGGCGCTCGCGACGAGTCCGGCAAGGTCGTTCCGCTGGACGTCAAGGCTGGCGACCGCGTTCTGTTCGGCAAGTGGTCCGGCACGGAAGTCAAGATCAACGGCGAAGAGCTTCTGATCATGAAGGAAGCCGACATCATGGGCATCATCGGCTGATCCAGCCGGTCGCTCTTTACCCGAAATCGCCAACAACTCTATTCAGGAGTTCTCAAAATGCCAGCTAAAGAAATCAAGTTTGGCCGCACCGCGCGCGAAAAGATGCTCAAGGGCGTCGACATTCTCGCTGACGCCGTGAAGGTCACGCTCGGCCCGAAGGGTCGCAACGTCATCCTCGACAAATCCTTCGGCGCTCCGCGCATCACCAAGGATGGCGTCACCGTCGCCAAGGAAATCGAGCTCGAGGACAAGTTCGAAAACATGGGCGCCCAGATGGTCCGCGAAGTTGCTTCGAAGACCCACGACATCGCCGGTGACGGTACCACGACTGCTACCGTTCTCGCCCAGGCGATCGTTCGCGAAGGCGGCAAGGCCGTTGCTGCCGGCATGAACCCGATGGACCTGAAGCGCGGCATCGATCTCGCCGTTGCTGAAGTCGTCAAGGATCTGCTGGCCAAGGCCCAGAAGATCAACACTTCGGAAGAAGTCGCACAGGTCGGCACGATCTCTGCAAACGGCGAGAAGGAAATTGGCGCCTATATCGCCGACGCTATGCAGAAGGTCGGCAACGAAGGCGTCATCACGGTTGAAGAAGCCAAGACCGCCGAAACCGAACTTGAAGTCGTCGAAGGCATGCAATTCGACCGTGGCTATCTGAGCCCGTACTTCGTCACCAACCCGGAAAAGATGGTGGCAGAGCTCGAGGACGCCTACATCCTGATCCACGAGAAGAAGCTTTCGAACCTCCAGGCTATGCTCCCGGTTCTCGAAGCAGTTATCCAGTCCGGCAAACCGCTCCTCATCATCACTGAAGACGTCGAAGGCGAAGCATCTCGCTACGCTCGTCGTTAACAAGCTGCGCGGCGGCCTGAAGATTGCTGCCGTCAAGGCTCCGTGCTTCGGCGACCGCCGCAAGGCCATGCTCGAAGACATCGCCATCCTGACGAGCGGTACGGTGATCTCCGAAGACCTCGGCATCAAGCTCGAGTCTGTTACCCTCGACATGCTCGGCCGCGCGAAGAAGGTCGTTGTCGGGAAGGAAAACACCACGATCGTCGACGGCGCTGGCGCCAAGTCCGACATCGAAGGCCGCGTTGCCCAGATCAAAGCTCAGATCGAAGAAACCACTTCCGACTACGACCGCGAGAAGCTGCAGGAACGTCTTGCCAAGCTCGCTGGCGGCGTTGCCGTCATCCGCGTCGGCGGTTCCACCGAAATCGAAGTGAAGGAAAAGAAGGATCGCATTGACGACGCACTCAACGCGACCCGCGCTGCCGTTGCGGAAGGTATCGTACCTGGCGGTGGCACGGCTCTGCTGCGCTGCTCCGTGGTGCTCAATATCCAGGGCGACAACGAAGACCAGAACGCCGGCATCAACATCATCCGCAAGGCGCTTCAAGCTCCGATTCGACAGATCTCTCAGAATGCTGGCGACGAAGCCTCAATTGTTGTCGGGAAGATCCTTGAAAACGACACTGACAACTGGGGCCACAACGCTCAGACCGGCGAGTTCGGCGACATGATCACCATGGGCATCATCGACCCGGTCATGGTCGTCCGCACGGCGCTTCAGGACGCAGCTTCGATCGCCGGCCTGCTCGTCACCACCGAAGCCATGATCGCCGAACTTCCGAAGAAGGACCCTCCGATGGGCGGCGGCATGCCTGAGATGGGCGGTATGATGTAATCAATTCCAGTCTCTGGAAATGAAATTAATCTTCGCACTGTCGATGGGATAGCGCTTCGTGGACTAGGAGGTTTTGACATAAATCAAGAACGGGCGGTGAAGCGCCGATCTTTTTCTGCCGAGGCTGCTCGCCCGTATTGACGGCATGCATGACACACAATCTAAGGCTCGCCCGTCGCGCACGACGCGCAAAGCGAAATCTCCAGGACGCCCTGTCGAGCATCAACATGCAATCATGAACGATTGGCTGAGCAGTGGCTAGGGAGTGATGCCGTACTTTTGGGCCTTCTTGGCCTGAAGTGCGCACTGGGCTTTCTTCTCTGTCTCGACCATCGAATTGATCACCTTCGCCTGCATGCCTCGGGCACTGGTGAATTGCATCCTCGAGGTTGCGTCGAGGTCAGCTATCTTGTCCAGGAAAGCGGTAAGCTTCTCATCGTCAAGCTTGTAGCCGCAGCCATCAGCACCGCCGATGACCTGCGCTGCTTCGTTGTTGTGCTTCACGACGACGCGCGTCGGAAAGGACACCGCCCTGTCCGAGATCATCAAGCTGGCCGAGGACGCGCAGGCGAGCACGGCGCAGGTCCAACGTTTGGCGGATCAGGTCACATTTCGTGCCGCAGAACTCGCTTCATCCCGCTCCAGCGCAGCGATGATCGCGGCCTGAACGGTCTCGTCCTGCGCCGCCATGGCGGCGGTCAGTGACATCAGGCGCTGGCGGGTGTCGTAGAGCTGGTCGATCAGCGACACTACGACCGGGAGCGTGTCCGTGTCGATCTCGAGCTCATAGCGCAGCGTGCAGATCAGGCGGACACGAGCGCATTCCATCTCCGTGAAGAGCAACGATCCGACTTCCTGCCGCGGCACAACAAGTTCGTCGCGGATCCAGGCTTCGAGATCGCTGCGTTGCAGCGCAGCTATCGCTGTAACAAGGTCATCAACGCGCATCATGTGAACATCTCCTTGCGCGGTTCCTGTGCGACTTTCGGCTGCCAGGTCTCCAGGAACCCTGTCAGCTCAGGCTCGTCGACTGCGGGCAGAACGACTTTCAGGGTGATCAGTTGATGTCCGCGTTGCCCGGTCTTGCGGTTGCGAATGCCCCTGTCGCGCAGTCGCATCACTTTGCCCGTGTTCGAGCCCTTCGGGATAGTCATCGTCACCAGGCCGCTTATGGTCGGAACCTCGATTCGCGCGCCCAGCGCCGCCTCCTTCAGAGTGACCGGAACCTCCACGTGAATGTTATCGTCCTTGCGGTGGAAGAACGGATGCGGCTCGACATGAAGCTCAACGTAGGCGTCTCCCGCCGACCCGCCGCCGAAGCCCGGCATTCCTTGACCTTTCAGCCGCAGCATCTGCCGGTCGTCCGCACCCTCCGGAATAGTCACCTGCAGCATCTTGCCCTCAGGCAGCATAAGCGTGCGAGCGGCGCCGTTGGCCACTTCCAGAAACCGAACCGGCAGCACGTAACTCACATCCTGGCCGCGCGCCCGCAAAGTGCCCTGTGACCGTTGTCCCCCCGCCGCGAACGCGCGCGCCAGAAAATCTTCCAGGTCCTCGTTACCGGCAAACCCGTCTTGCGCTGCATGCGTGGCATAGACGGGCCCGTCGGCGAAGTCGCGATAGAACCGCTCGTGCGATCGCTCCGCTCCGCTGGCATCGATCTCGCCCGCATCGAACCTCCGCCGCTTCTCCTTGTCCTTGAGCAGGTCACTGGCAGCCGAGATGTCCTTGAACTTAGCTTCGGCCTCTTTGTCGCTCGGATGCAGATCGGGATGGAACTTGCGCGCCAGCTTCTTGAATGCGTCCTTAATCTCCTTGTCAGTCGCAGAGCGAGTTACGCCGAGCGTCTCGTACGGGTCCTTCATGCACCTGATCCCATCGCAACCGCGCCTCAATCATATCGACCATTCCGCCCCCACCCCCTGGGGCGGTGCCGCAAGCATAACCGCAATCGCCAAATCATTCACGCCCTACGCACGGCATGCAGCGACATTTGCCAAAGTGAGTCCGGACGATCATCGTGTCGATGGTGGGCCGTTGCACCACGGGCGCGCCCGTCCATGATCGCCCGGTTTCGATTGCCATAGCAGCGACTTAACGTTTCCTCGAGAGGGGGGCAAATGGCGAAGTATGTCAAGAGGGTTCGATCTTGCGAAACCCGCCCTTTGGGAGCAATCTTCAACACGTCAGGCCATCCGGCGGTGAAGAGCGGCGATGGCCCACGTGGTATCGAGGCAAGCCGAGGGCCTTGTGGGGCGGCCTTCTGAGGAGGAGACAATGGTCGCACGAATGCTATACGGCGCAGATCCTTTCCGCAACATACGCCGCTTCCAAGACGAAGTGAGCCGGGGCGCCGCAAGGGCGCTGGAATTCCCGGCGGTGAATGTCTTCGCAAACCAGGACGGCGTCATCATCACCGCCGAATTGCCTGGAGTAAGATCAGAAGACTTGGACATCTTGATTCACAGAGATTCGGTTACTCTCAGCGGAGAGCGGCACACCGAAACTGAGGAAGCCCAAGGATATCACCGGCGTGAGCGTCGTGGGGGCCGGTTTGTGCGGACCGTGTCATTGCTGTTTGTGGTAGACCCGAACAAGGTTGAAGCGGATCTCGTCAATGGCGTACTGACTCTGGATCTTCCTCGAGCTGAAGAGGACAAACCCAGGCGTATTAATGTGAAGGCGAGCAAGGGGGCGGATCATGGCTAAGCGAGAGACCACGAAAGCTGGAACTAAGGGCGAGAGCAAGCAGCAGTCTCAGGCCGCGCTGACTAGCCAACCGGAGCTGGGGGGCAAGCTGTCCGCGGAGCAGGACGCGGGCGAGCGGACCCATGAGAGGCCGGTCTTCGTACCACGAGTTGACATCTACGAGACCGAAACCGGCCTTGTCCTCGTTGCGGATCTGCCCGGCGTGAACCCGGAGGGTTTGGAGGTCACGTTGGAGAAGCGGGTGCTGTCGATCTATGGCCGCGTCGAAGAGGACGCCCCCGAGGGCTACAGCCAGGCCTATCGCGAGTACGGGGTTGGCGATTTCGAGCGGCAGTTCACTCTCTCCGGTGATTTCGACATCCATAGAATTGAGGCGAACTTGAAGTACGGTGTGCTTCACCTCGCCATCCCGAGAGCTCCGGAGGCGGTGGCAAAGCGGATCGAGGTGAGATCAGTTTCCTGACGGAGAGGATTGCGCAAGGCGCTGGTGCATGAATGCAGCTGGAATTGTCAACGGACGCAATCGGTTCTTTGATGTTGGCGATTACGCCTGCCTTTCTTGGCAGCGGGCAGAGTTCGGACGTGCACATGCCAGCATGCGGTTGAGCACGATGAAGCCAATGGCAACCTCGGTCTGCTGAGCCGGAAACGAACGAGCCCGCAAGCGTCGACCGATCAGGTTCTTGTATCGACCGATCGCGGTCTCGACCAATGAGCGCTTGCCATAGCCGGTGGTTGCCTGCCATTTCAGCCGACCGTCTTTTGCGATCGCCGGATGTGCTTGTCTCTTTGATCAGGCGGCCCCGTATCGCCATTGCTTTCCACCGCCGTCGAACGAGGTGGAATGACGATGTTGGCGGTATCGCTGTGTTCAAGAACGGTCCGGTAGGTGGGCTTGCCGTCATAGGCACCGTCGGCTGTGAATTGACCAATCTCACCATCTATCTGATTGAGCAATGGCTCCACCCGCGCCGGATCGTCGGTGTTCTGGTCGGTCAATGTTTCTGCGACTATGTCACCGTTACCGGCGTTCACCGCCAGGTGGAGTTTGCGCCAGTTGCGCCGCGATCTGGTGCCGTGCCTGTCTTCCAGCCATTGGCCAGCGCCGTATATTTTCAACCCAGTGCTGTCGATCAGGATATGGATTGGCCCGTCCGGCATCGACGGCAGTCTTCCGGCTCGTTCCCACCGCTGTGCCCGGCGGCTCAAGGTCGTATGATCAGGGACAGGCAGTTGCAGTCCCAAAAAGATATCGACCCTATGAACCCCTCGGTCTGGCGAAGGGGCAGGCTGAACACGCAAGCCAGTGTCAGGGCTGTTTCAATGGCAAGATCGGAATACCGCCGCTGGCCGCCACGGATTCTCCGCCGGGGCGCATGCCATCCGGCCAATGCTTCCGGCGTTATCCATAATGTCAGGCTACCACGCCCGCGAAGACCTGCCTCGTATTCCCGCCAGTTTGTCACCTTGAACTTCATCTTGCCAGTGCGATGGCGGCGGGCGGCATTATGTTTGAACGGCATGGCTCGGATCAGACTGATTGCGATCCAACAGGCCTACTTCCAAACCATTGAAAAAGGATCGATGCACCAAAGCCAGTGGAGTGCCATCGGGATGCTCGATGGCGGCAAGCCGAGAGGGTGACATCTATCCCGCCCTCACTACGGATTCGAGGCAATGCCTCAATGATATCGGGAAGGCGGCGCGACCCGCCAATCTGCGAAGGAAGGGCTGCCCTCGGGCAAAATGATCCTTGGCCTTCCCGACCACCACAACCCGTCACCACCCGGTGGCGGGTTTTTCATTATGCCTGATCGCGATTCATGCGGCTTTTCTGTTCTGGAAGTCCCTGAATTGCATATCTGGGGAGACGACGCCATGCGGGCGCAACCGTATTCCGGTTGATGTCCATCAGTTCGGTTGCATCCTTAGCAGTCAGCCTAGCCGCCGGCTTATGCCCGAGGAGAGGACGTCCGGTCATGGCATCAAAAACCGTCCATGTGCCGTTCCCTTCTGCGCGGCGGTCGTATGGCATGTAGGGGAGGTCGGAAGACATGATGTCCTCCTTTCACTTATGGCGCCCCGTAAGCAGTAGCGCCTATAGGATAAACGCGAAGCAGGCCCATTTGTTTCGGGCCCGCCTCCGCACCTTTCCGATGTTCATTTTTGCTTCCTCATTCGAGGGCGGAAAAATCAACATCCGTGTCCGGCGGTTCCCGGCAAACAAGGAGAAGACGCATGAGCGCACCCGTATGCAGAGCAAAGTTCAAGCTGACCCAGCGCAACGAAAACCAGGGTGGCTTTTCACTCACCTTCGAGCCGGTCACATCCGGCAGCGCCGAAAACGATCAGTTCTTCAAGTACACGCCTTGGGGCAAGGTTGAGATGGGGACGGTAAACTCCGACGCGGCCAAGGCCTTCGTGGTCGGCGGCTCATACTATCTCGATTTCACCCCAGCCGACTGATGCCATCACAAGCCCGCCCCGTAACCCGGAGGCGGGCTTTTCATTGGAGAGCGAGCCGCTTCAGTTTGAAGGAGCTGGTGTGGTTGGTGCGGGGTTAGCAGGCGGTGTGGTCTCAGTAGAAGCGGGCGGCGAGCCCGGAGCGGTTGCGGTCCCGCCTGGTCGCTCGCGTCCGAAAAACATCATCAAAGCTACTATGATGATGATACCAACCACGACTCCAATGATCATGTTTCGATTCATGACTTGGTCCTCCAAAAGTTACGCGTCCGAGGCCTATTGGACAGGTAGTTGTTACCATCTGTTTGTCCATAGGCGTTCTCGATCCCGTATCTGGGTGAACCAGCAATTTCTGAACGGAGCGGAGACTCCGACTTGTCCCCGGCGACAAGACAATGGCCTCGTGGGTGAAGAGCCCGCGCCGCCGCTCCGGGGTTGGCCGCCCTTTCATATACGGCGCGAAGTGGGTCAGCCGGGAACATTCAGGAGAGATCATGGAAAGCATTCTAACGCTGGCGCTGAT
>NZ_JBNDHS010000160.1:0-7777 GCF_056755095.1 Rhizobium sp. SVR5-9E
CTTCCCAGAATGAAAATCTGGTGTCCTAACCGATAGACGAAGGGCGCTTCCTTCGTGGTGGCGCCCTTATAGTCAGCGCTTTTGTGCACCGCAAGCGGGAATTTTGCTTTTCTTCAAAAAAGTGACATGAACATTCGCGCTAGCACAAGAAGCGGAATATCCGATGTGAATCAACGGGCTGCTGGCTATCCCTCGTGCGGATGGAACCGTCCTGCCGTAAGGCGAAGCAAAAAATCGCGGTCTCGTCAGATCGCCGGTCCGCGCAGTGTTCGCCTCTGTCCCGCACCGCAGCCCCAGTTCCAATCACGGCTTTTGCCGGTATCCACATGGACGGATTCGGTGTCGCAATAGGTCCCCACGCCGCCACGGTCGGGCAGCGAGCGAACATAGGCGGCAATGTCCCATTTGGAAATGCCGGCGACCTGGATGTCGGCGGCATCGCACGTCTTGTGCATCGATTCTTCGGCGCCGCCGACCATGCGGTTGTGCTCGGGATCGCGATATCCGGACGTCACCATGACCGGCTTTCCGAAATGGCTTTCGATCGTCTTGATGACATGCAGCAGATTGGGCTTGAAGCAGCTGACCTCCACATCGCCGTTCTGGATGTTCAGGCCGTTCGGCGCGACGCGGGTCATGCCCGGCAGGGACGCCTTCTGGAGAAGGCCGGAAAGGCTGCCGAGGAGGTTCTGTTTCGGCGCGGCATAGAGCGCGTTCATCGATCCGGCCTTGAGGCTGCCGGTGGCCATCGCCGTCTCGACGGAGGGCGCCAGCTTCGTGCTGGTGTTCTGGGATGATTGCTGCGGTAACGGAAATTCGCCGGACTGCGGTGCCGGGGCAGGCTGAGAGGGGACGCTGAAGACGCTGCTGCGCGTCGCGTCCACCCCGGGAGAGGGTGCATAGGCGGCGGCATCGGACGGCTGAACGATCGTCGAGCTGCTGTTATTCTGCGGAATCGCCGGCGGGGCCGAAAAGATGCTCATGGCGTTGGCGTTGATCCGGGTCGACTGCATCACCATGCCGCCGATATTGGCGGGCTGCATGGCGACCGCGGAGGCCGGCATGGGTTGAGGCGAGTTCTGAGCTGCCGTCGCAGGCTGCGCGCCGGTTACATTGGTGAGCATCGGATCGCGATAGGTGCTCTTGGCCTTGCCCGGCGTTTTTTCGGCAAGCTGATCCGCCGCGGGATCGGCAGGCGCGGCGGCAGCGGAATCCAGCGCCTTCTGATTCGATATGCAGCCGGAAAGCGCAAGGGCCGCGGCGGCGATCAGAAGCGCGCCCTGAGCGCGTATCCGCCTTTCGAGAATGAGCAAGCGACCGGTCTCCTTGGATGCGGAAGACGCGGCGAAAGGGCCGTCTTCTGCTTCGAGTCGGCCGGAGAGTGCCTGTGGACCAGGCTTGCAGCAAGCGCGAACCGGGCGCCGGGACCTGAAATCGCAAAAGCTGCAAGCCTCGCTAAAGCCTCGGCTTACCAGACGCCGGTATTGCCCATCGAGAGCCACGGCTCGGCCGCGGGAAGGCTGCCATTCTTCTGCAGGATCTCGATGGAGATGCCGTCAGGCGAACGCACGAAGGCCATGCGGCCGTCGCGCGGCGGACGGTTGATGGTGATCCCCTTATCCATCAGGTGCTGGCAGATGGCGTAGATGTCGTCCACCTCATACGCCAGATGGCCGAAGTTGCGTCCACCGGTGTAATCCTCGGTGTCCCAGTTGTAGGTGAGTTCGAGACATGGGGCGCCATTTCGCTCCGCATTCGTGCTATCCTCGTCCGCAGCGAGGAAAACCAGCGTGTAGCGGCCTTTCTCGTTTTCGGAGCGGCGAATTTCCTTCAAACCGAATAGCGTGCTGTAGAAATGAAGCGACGCATCGAGATCCTTCACGCGAACCATGGTGTGGAGATAACGCATTCTATTTCCTTTCTAAATGCGGGGTGTCCCGTTATGCGGCAGAACGCAAGCTTCGGGCAAGTCACAGGGTTAAGATGAGCAACTGGGAATAATTGAAAAGTAGGGCTTGCGCTGATCCGTTACCAAGATGTTAATCTTGATATCAAGAATCAGTTAACCGTAACAGTGTGACGCGTATTGAGGGACTGGCGACATGGCTGACAGGATTTCATCGAAGGAATTCACGCATATCGACGAGTTGTCCGGAGATGCCGTCGATCTCGTTGAAATCACCGGCATCGTCAAGTGGTTCGATGTGGCCAAGGGCTTCGGCTTCATCGTCCCGGACAACGGAATGCAGGACGTTCTCCTGCATGTCACGTGCCTCCGCCGCGACGGTTACCAGACAATTCTCGAAGGCACGCGCATCGTCGCGTTGATCCAGCGCCGCGAGCGGGGCTATCAGGCCTTCAAGATTCTCTCGATGGACCAATCGACCGCCGTCCATCCGTCGCAGCTGCCGCCGGTGCGCACCCATGTGCAGGTCACCGCGACGAGCGGTCTCGAGCGTGCACTGGTGAAGTGGTTCAACCGAACGAAGGGCTTCGGCTTCCTGACGCGCGGCGAGGGAACGGAAGATATCTTCGTGCACATGGAAACGCTGCGGCGTTTCGGCTTGACGGAGCTTCGCCCCGGCCAGGTGGTGCTCGTTCGTTATGGCGACGGCGACAAGGGGCTGATGGCGGCGGAAATCCACCCCGACATGCCGAGCCCGGCCAGCCGGTCGCACTGATGTCACGCGGCTCTGCAATGAACATCGTCAAAAGCGCCTTGTTGGCGCTTTTTTTCATGATCGCGGCACCGGCGCTTGCCCAGCAGGAGACGCATTTCGACAAGGAGCCGCTGGTGATCCAGACGGCCGCCGGCAAGATGCTGAATTTCACGGTCGAGATCGCCACCACCAACGAGCAGCGCGAATACGGGCTGATGTTCCGCAAGGAAATGCCCGAGAAGGCCGGAATGATCTTCGACTTCGGCGAGTCACGGCGGGTGTCCATGTGGATGGAGAATACCATCCTGCCGCTGGACATGCTCTTCATCGATAGCGGCGGCACGATCCGTCACATCAAGGAGAATGCCACTCCCTATTCGCGGGACATCATCGATTCGATGGGCGAGGTGAAATACGTCGTCGAGCTGAATGCCGGTGTCGTCAAGAAGCTCGGGATCAAGGTCGGCGACAAGGTAGCGAGCCCCACGACGACGAGAAAGAAGTAGGCGGCAAGCCGAAGCGCTGCGCCCCTCTCCGAATTACTGCTTTTTCGCCGCCTTGGCATCCGCCTGCATCAGCCGCTCCATGAAGAGCGCCATCTTGCGCTTTATGCTGCCGTAGGTGCCAAGCTCGAAGTCGCAGTGATAGCAGGTGATGATGTCGCTATCGACAGGCTGCGGGCGCGGAAAGTTCATGCGTGTCTTGCCGCACTTGGGGCAGGGTACTTCAACTTGCATTACGGCTCCTGTGTGGGGCCAATGGCCGCCTTGGAAAAACAAACAATTCTGGAAGGATCATCGGCGGGAAGAGATTTGACCTCCCGACCGGGTCCCAAGCCAACCTTTTCAAGACCTATTACCGATGATTCCCAGCGAATGCCAGCAGAAGACCTGAGAAGAGCCCAGGAACCTTTGGGATTGCTCTCAAGATTCCCGCATTCATGCCACGCTGAACTGCACGGCCGTCGTTGGACGTAGGTCTTTGACTAACTGCCGTCACTCTACCGCCAGACGAACAGGCGATACATCGGAAGTTTTACTTGCAGGCGCAGGCGGCCTCATCCACAATGCAGCGCCCGGCGCACTTGTGCCGGAGGACAGACGCAATCGCATGAACTGACCATTCGAAGATGCCGCAGACGCCATGCCCACGGCGCTGAAGGGGGGAATTCGAAATGATGTTGAGCAGTTCTCTGAGAACGCTGTTTCCTACGGCAATTCTCGTTTCGATCATTCCCTTCCCAGTTGGCGCAAAGCACCCCATTGCGTAGCAGGCCTGCAAGTTCCCTCACCAATTGAGGAACGCACGGCAACCTGCGTCATGGGAAAACAGCCTTCGGCCCTGTCGGCATGGCTTGTCCAAACAAGGAGGAATGACATGCAAATAGGAGCAAAATCGTGCGTCGCAGCAGTGATGATTCTGGGTTTTCTCGGCAGCACGGCGGTGGTGCGGTCTCAAGACCAGCCCGGCATCAAGAAATACGGCTCGGAAGCAGGCTGGGATATCGTCGTGCGGCAGGACATGGGCCCCGGCTGCCTGATCGCGAAAAAACTGACCGATGACGTGCAGCTTCAGATGGGGATCGACACGAGGAATACCAGGCGTGGCTATCTGGCACTTTACACCAAGGCTGATGCCAACGTTACCAGTGGCGCGAAGCGCACCGTGATATTCGATGTTGATGGCCAGCAGTTCAGCGGAGAGGCGACCGGTCAAAAAGTCGAGGGATTTGAAGGAGCTTACACCTGGGTCAACAACCTCGACTTCATCTATGATCTTGCCAAGAAGAAGATGCTGACGATCACGCCGCAGGGGCGTCAGCCGTTCGCCGTGAGCCTTGCCGGGACTGACGCTGCCTTCAAGGCCCTGCGCACCTGCCAGGACGCTCAGTAAGTCTCGCGTGCATATTTCCTGTTAAGTAGACGTATCAACCCACGCGGCATCCAGAGAGACCAGCCAGCAGGGGTGGACCATATCGAGGTCCGCCGCTGCTGGCGCGTTTGTTTTTGATGACGCCATGCTTTCTGCGTGCGTCTGTACGCGAGGTAAATGCCAGCGTAAGCGGCCGCGCGTGAGGCGTAAAGAGGCCGGCGTTTACAGTAACGTACTTACCTTTTCCGCACAGGAGCACATACTTCGGCGACTACCCTGACAGGAGGACCGACGTCCGTGAGCAGGCAAGGCGGAGCCGCGGGAAACGCAATCGATGCCGCGCAGCTGGGGCTGTGGCGGCTGATGCTCAAGTTGCCTGCAATCCGCGGCCGGCTGCAAATGCTTGCCGCGAGGTCGCGGCGTCTTGACGATCTCTTCGAAGCATACGAGGAGGCCAGCCGCACACTCGAACGGCTCCGGAAGGAGAGTAATCTCGCCCTGGCCAACGAATACGACGCCGTCTGCTCGGACATCGAGGCGGACGTCATCCGCTATGTCCTGCAGGGCTCCGCGGGCGCACCGGATTGACACGCGCATTTTCGAAATTGATCGCGCGTTGGTATTTATTAGCGTTTCAGGTTGCAACTCGGTGTCAAGTCGGCGATATATGTTCGCGTTCTACTTTAGTGGCCAATGGGTACGGGCGCGGACCATGAGTGCTGAAGTACACGACGTGGGGACCTGCGAAGTATCCCTCGAGGAGGCCGGAGCGGAACTGGAGAGGCTTCTTGCCGACGGAAGGTTCCGTGTCTCGGACCGGCAGCGGGAGATCCTGCTATATCTCGCCGAGCGACGGCTAGCGGGCTACCAGAAGGGCGTGAAGGCCTATTCGATCGCGCTCGACGTGCTGGGAAGAACCAGCGCCTTCGACGCGGCCAACGATCCGATTGTCCGGATAGAGATTAGCCGGCTGAGGACCGCTCTCGACAACTACTACGCCGTTTTCGCCGAAGAGCTCGGAGTCTCGATCCATATTCCCAAGGGCAGCTACGTGACGCTGTTCCCGAAGACCTCCATCCAGCACGAGCCGGACGACCAGCACCTCGACGACGATGTCACTGCCGTGTTCGAGGCGGCGCCTGCGTATCCTTCGGAAATCCGCTCGCCGGTGCAATGGCGGCGCCTGGGGGCGCTTGGCGGCATCGGGCTCGTCGTTTGCTTGGCGGCTGCCGCCCTCTACTTCCGTCCGATCACACCTGCAGCTACGGCCAAGCCCACCCTGCTCGTGGCAATGACTGCAGCGTCTCCGGACATGGAGGGTGAGGCGAGCCTGACCCGAGACATGCTGCTGAGCGCCCTGACACAGTTCCAGACCGTGATAGTGGCACGGCCCGGTTCGGTCGCGGGCGGAGCGGGCAGCTCGGACCCGAGCTACGATATCGAGATGAAATACTACGGGGACGGCGACGACCGCAGCGTATGGTGGCAGGTCGTGGACGGTGTCTCGGGAAATCTCCTGCGTTCGGGCCTCGAGCGGGTCGAACTCAGCGGTAAAAGCGCGGCCGCAGTCAGGGACGAGATGGCGGGAGCGCTCGCGACGCGGGTTGCCTCCTCGCGCGGCGTCATCAACACGATCGAGATGCAGGACGCCCCGAGAGACGCTCTCGGCAATGGCTGCGTCCTGAGAGCCGAGTATGCGCTGGAGGCCGGTGACGCGGACGACGTCTCCGAGGCGTCCCGCTGCCTGGAGCGCACTCTCGCCCGGTCGCCGGACGATCCTGACGCGAGCGCGCTGCTTTCCCGCGTCCTCGTTGCCCCACGCGGCCGGCAAGTGGGTCCCGAAATCGAGGCACGCGCCCTGGATTTCGCGAAGCGGGCCGCCTCGCTTGCGCCGCTGTCGGATAGGGCTCAGACGGCGTTGATGGCCGCGCAGTTCGCAGCCGGCCGGACGGAGGCGGCCATACAGGCCGGCAATCGGGCGATCGCACTCAACCCTAACAACTCGGAGGCTGCGGCCGCCCTCGGTTTCGTACTCTTCTCGTCCGGATACTGGGAGGCGGGCGTCGATCTCGCGCGGGACGCCAGTCGCGACCGCGACACCGTCCCCCGCGACGCGATGCTGGTGCTTGCTCTCGACGCCTACAGAAACAGCCGGTGGTCGGAAGCCTCGCTTCTCGCGGAACAGGTGAACGGCACCGACTTCCTGGTATGTGCGCTGCGCGTTGCGGCCCTCGGACAGCTTGGAGCGGAGGACGTGGAGAAAAAGCTGCCGCAGCCGAAGGCCTTGGACCGCGAGTTCGAGCAGGCGTTCCGCCAGCAGATGGTCACCGCCCGGATGCGGCCGGAGATCGTCGCGGGAATCGAGGCCGGCCTCGTCAAGGCTGGCGCCGACTTTGATGGAGTCGCCAGCATCCGGCCCTAGAGCCTGATCCTAATTTACGAAGGCATTTACAGTTGCGTACTTCCGGAGAGCACGAATCATGTTTCTATCGTCGTGACAGGCGTTCTTCACGACCTCACAAGGGGAATCTTTGATGCGAACTGTTGTCATTGTCCTTTCGGGAATGCTGCTTGCCGCACCCGGTATCTCGCTGGCGGCCGACCCGGCACCGGCCTTCGCGCCCACTCCTGAAACCACGGTGCAGGACGAATGGAGCTTCTCTTTTGCTCCGTATTTGTGGACTGCCGGGATCTCCGGCGATACCGCCGTCTTCGGCCTGCCGGAGGTCCACATCAATCAAAGCTTCGGGGACATTCTGGCGGATATCGACTTTGGTTTCATGGCGGCCGGAGACGCGCGCTATGGCCCCTTCAGCATCGTGACCGACATCGAATATGTGAGGATTACCTCGGACGCGGCGACGCCGCGTGGCGTGCTGGCGGACGAAGTGGACCTCAAATCCGTGACCTTCACCGCCCTGGTCGGCGCAGGCTACACCGTGCTCGAGGATCCAAACGGCAGGCTGGATGTCATCGCAGGTCTCAGGGTCTGGTCGGTCGAGACCACGATATCTTTCAGCGGCGGCCCTCTTGGCGGATTTCCCGTAGCGACGACGCCACCTGGGTTGATGGGATGGCGGGCGTCCGAGGCGTCTACTCGATCACGCCTACGGTCTATTTGACGGGATGGGGTCTGATCGGCGCAGGCGGCGCTGACCTCGACTGGGACGTGATGGGGGGCGTGGGCTACAAATGGGAAGAATGGCTCTCTGCGTTCATCGGATATCGCGCGCTCGGTGTGAACT
>NZ_JBNDHS010000161.1:0-7557 GCF_056755095.1 Rhizobium sp. SVR5-9E
AACCAGTAAGCGGCGGTGATATAGAGGCCGACCAGCCATGCCACGGCATCGGCGCGAAACCGGATGCCCGAAAGGATAACGAAGACCAGGCCGAAGGTTGCCATCACCTCTGCGAGCCATTGCGCGCCGCCTGACCGTATCGTTTCCGACGCCTGCAGCAAGGGTAGCGCGAACATGCCATGCGCGAGCATCGTGCCTGCAATGCCGCCAAAAGTCTGCGCGGCGATATAGGCCGGCATGGACGCGGCTGGCAATTCGCGACGCAGCGCAAAGACCAGCGAGACGACCGGATTGAAATGCGCGCCCGATATCGGCCCGAGAACGGTAATCAGCACGACGAGCATTGCCCCCGTCGCCAGCGTGTTGGCGAGCAGAGCTAGCGCCGTATCATCGGTCAGACGATCCGCCATGATGCCCGAACCGACGACGGTCGCGACCACAATGCCCGTGCCGAGCCCTTCCGAAACAAGGCGACGCGAAAGCGGAAACGACGTCATAGTTTCAAGCCTCCAACCGCGTCAGCGTGATCATTGAACCTTGCCTTCGGCCGGCGTGCAGCAGGCCGCAACCTCGGCCGCCGGCGCGCAGATTTCCGGATGGCCGGCGCAGCAGTCTTCCATCAGAAAGCGCACGAGGCCGCCGAGGGCATCGTAATTCGCGGTGTAGATGATCGAGCGGGCTTCGCGCTGCTGGCTGATAAGGCCGGCGCGATCCAGCTCCTTCAGGTGGAAGGAAACATTCGACGGCGAGACTTCGAGCTTTTCCGCAATCGTGCCTGCCGCCATGCCATCAGGACCGGCAACCACGAGCATACGGACGATCTGCAGGCGGCTTTCCTGGGAAAGCGCGCCAAATGAAGCGAGGGCTTGACGTTCATCCATATTTCAACAATCCTTGAAATGTTGAAACGAGGAATATCGCAGATGAATGCAGTGAACAAGACCTTTTCTCAGGATATCAGCCTCGGCCTGCTGCTCGATGGGCTCGCCGCCTCCCGCGATTTGCCTCTAGTGTTCCACTATGGCGGCCGCCCCGTGAAGCCCGGCTATCACGTCACCGAAGTGAAAGCCGGTCAGTTCCAGGCACTCGACTGCGGAGCCAACCCGGAGGCTTGGGTGGAAATTTTCGTACAGCTTTGGGATATCGACGAAGGCGACCGCACCCATATGCCGGCGGGCAGATTCGCCGCCATCATCCGCAAGGTCTCTGAGCATGTGCAGCTGGGCGGCTCAGCGAAACTGACCTTCGAAGTGAGCGACGGCGTGCAGCCAATGCAGCTTTATTGCGCTTCGACCCCCGTTGTCTGTGACGGCGTGGTGCATGTCGAACTTGCGCCGCGTGCCGCAAGCTGCAAGCCGCGTGACCGGTGGTTGGCGGAACAGGTCCAGGTTGCCGACTGTTGCGGACCGGCGACCGGAGCGAAATGCTGCGCCGCCTAGTCCCGATGACCGTCATGGGCCGATAGCGGTCGGGAGCGGCGCAAATTTCCCGCTCCAAGAGTCGACCGCCCGCCGGCTCATGGCCGGCGGACACTTTCCGCTCCGCCCGCCACCAGTCTCAGCCAGGGACCGGCATGAAACAGGCTCATCAGCAGGTACATCGGCACCATGCCGCCGAATATCGAGGCGCCATGCATGGCGCAGATCATGTCGGGCGGTGCACCGCCTGCCGTTAGAAAGGCCATGGCCGCGAAGGTCGGCGCTGCGGCCAATGACAGCCAGCGGGCGACGCCCGAGGAAAGGCCGGCGGCGTTGCCGCCGGCGCTGGGGTTGGAATGCGGTAGCCGCGACATCAGCTCACCCCGTATTTGTCATGGTGACGCCACCAGATGCCCGTCTCGTTGCGGCCGAGCGGCGCGCGGTCGAGCCACTGGTACATCCCCCAGACGCCGTCCAGTCCGCGCGCATAGGACGAATAGGCGTGATAGATCGCGCCGTCCTTCATCACGAAGGCGCTAAGCCCCGGCCTTTCGCGTATAAAGGTCGCGACATCGGTTCCCGTTGCCGAGGCGACCTGGGCCGCGGGCCCTTCGCCACCCCTGGCGGCCAGCGGTCCCGGCATCGGCGGCTCGCGGCGGTAGTTGTATTCGATGCCGTCGCGCTGCTCCTCCGCCGTGAACCAGACATTGAAATCATGATTGAAATCGCTACCGACCGACGAGGCCCAGTCGAAGGTCCAGCCCATGCGCCGCTTGAATTCCTGCAGTTTCGCCAGCGGCGCCCGGGATACGGCGCTGAACGCGACATCATGGTTTTCCAGATGGACTACCACACCGTTGAAGCCGTCGGCGATCGCCGAGCAGGATGGGCAGCCGGCCGTATAATCCGGGCCGAACATGAAATGATAGACGAGCAGCTGCGAGCGGCCCTTGAAGAGCGCGGAAAGCGGCACGATTCCCGCCTCTGTCTCCAGGCGATAGTCCTGGTCGATCTTCACCCAGGGCAGCTGCTGGCGCCGCTCGGCCACTTCGTCGCTGCGCCGCGTCAGTTCCTTCTCCTGCTCCAGCAGTTCAAGCCTTGCTGCAAGCCACTCCGCCCGTGATCCGGTTGTATGTTCCATCATCTTCAGTCTCCTTTGGTTGCTGGTCGCCGGCTTGGCGGCGCGCCCTGTTGCCTGCTGGTCGGGAATAAACTACCGCTGGAAGCACGAAGGCCGGGAGTTACAAGTGTGACGGGATTTGCATGGACTCGCTGATCACGGCGGCAGCGCAGGCGCTTGCCTCGGGCGATGCGCTCGGCGCGCTGAAGCGCGTCTCCCTGCGTGACGATCCGCCGGCGCTTGCGCTCAGGGGCATCGCGATGGCGCAACTCGGCGATCTCGTCCGCGCCAAGGCCCTGCTGAAAGCTGCCGCGCGCGGCTTCGGACCGCGCGAAGCCATCGCCCGCGCCCGCTGCATTGTTGCCGAAGCCGAAATCGCCCTCGTCTCGCGCGACCTCACCTGGCCGCAAAAGGCCCTGGATGCCGCACGCCGGACGCTGGAAAGCCACGGCGACCGCCTCAACGCCGCGCATGCCGGCAATCTGCAGGTGCGCCGCCTGCTGTTGATCGGCCATCTCGACGAAGCCGAACGCCGCCTTGCCGATCTCGATCCGGCCCCCCTCCCGCCTGCCCTGCGCGCGGGCCACGAGTTGGCGGTCGCCGGCATCGAGATCAGGAGGCTGCGGACAAGGACCGCACGGGAAGCTTTGGCAAGGGCGACTGATGCGGCGCGGAGCGCCGGCATCCCCGCGCTGAGCGTCGAGGTGGAGCAGGCCGCGCAGGTGCTCGATGCGCCCGCCGCACGCCTTGTCGCCCGCGGCGAGGAGCGGGTGATCCGGCTTGCGGAGGTCGAGCGCCTGTTCGCCTCGGACGCGCTGGTGATCGATGCATGCCGCAATGTCGTGCGCAGCGGCAGCCATGTGGTACCGCTCGCCGGACGGCCGGTGCTTTTCGAGCTGGCACGGACACTGGCGGAAGCCGCCCCCGGCGATGCGCCGCGCGCCCTACTGTTGTCACGCGCCTTTCGCGCAAGGCATGCCGATGAATCGCACCGGGCGCGGCTGCGGGTCGAGATCGGGCGGCTTCGCGCGGCTCTGGAAATGCTTGCCGAGATCAGGGCGACGAAGCGCGGCTTTGTGCTGATGCCGCGTGGAAAACGCGACATCGCTGTGCTCGCCCCACCGGTCGAAGAAGAGAATGCCTTCCTGCTCGCCTTGCTGGCGGACGGCGAAGCCTGGTCGAGTTCGGCGCTGGCGATCGCCCTCGGAACCAGCCCGCGCACCGTGCAGCGGGCGCTCGATGCGCTCACAAGCGCGGGAAAGGTGTTATCCTTCGGCAACGGCAGGGCGCGCCGCTGGATGATGCCGCCCGCCGTGGCATTCCCGACAACTTTGTTACTCCCCGGCCCGCTGCCGAGCGATTAGGATGGACGCCATGAAAAAATCTGTAGCTGAAATCATTCGCGAATATGGTCCCTTCGAGGACGCCCCGAGCGTCGCCGGCGTCACCTTCGACGGCCGGCAGGTCTGGTTCGCCTCGGGCGAGAAGCTGCACGCCTTCGATCCGGACGACGGCCGGCAGCTTCGTTCCATCGACGTCGCCTCTCATGCCGGAACGGCCTTCGACGGCCGCCACCTCTTCCAGATCGCCGGGGACCGCATCCTGAAGATCGACCCGGCGTCCGGCGCGGTGCTGTCCAGTATTCCGGCCCCCGGACACGGCGGCGATTCCGGGCTCGCCTGGTCGGAAGGCACGCTCTGGGTCGGCCAGCATCGCGACCGGAAGATCCACCAGATCGATCCGGCAACCGGCGACATCCTGCGCACCATCGAATCCAACCGCATGGTCACCGGCGTCACCTGGGTCGACGGCGAACTCTGGCACGGCACCTGGGAAGGCGACGACAGTGACGTGCGCCGCATCGACCCCGTCACCGGCGAGGTGCTGCAGAGCCTGGACATGCCCGAAGGCACCGCCGTCTCCGGCCTCGAATCCGATGGCGGCGACCGCTTCTTCGCGGGCGGCGGCAACAGCGGCAAGATCCGCGCCATCCGCCGGCCTAGATGAGGCGCCCTCGCCCGCGACCCTGGAGCGCCACACTGTTGGCGAAAACCGAACGATTCATTCGTTTCCCTTTTGTACTCTTTGCCCCTTTTCTTTCGCGCTGACTCTCGCCATATTCCGCGCATGGCCAAATCTCCGAAGAAATCTCCCGCCCCGAATGGCTTCGAGGAAGCCCCGCAGTCGTCCTTCGAAGGCGCTCCCCTGAGCGGCAGCGTCGCCGACTGGGTGAAGCAGCTCGAGGCCGAGGCGGAAGCCTCGTCCGTCGAATCCCAGCGCGAGATCGCCTCCAAGGCGGGCAAGCACCGCAAGAAGGTGGAAATCGCCGCCTCGAAATCGGCGCGCGGCACCTCCATGGGCGGCTCGACCGACCCGAAGACCCGCGCCGCCGCCGGCCTCAATCCGGTGGCCGGCATGAACACGACGCTGGAAGAGGCCGCCGAGCTCAAGGCGGGCACCGCCGTCACCGCCACCGTCGAGGCGCTGGCGGCGTTGATCGAGAGCGGCAATCCGCTGCACAAGAACGGCAAGATCTGGACGCCGCACCGCCCCGCCCGGCCGGAGAAATCCGAAGGCGGCATCGTGATCCGCATGGCCTCCGACTACCAGCCCGCCGGCGACCAGCCGACCGCCATCAAGGACCTCGTTGAGGGCCTGGAGAACGGCGACCGCTCGCAGGTGCTGCTCGGCGTCACCGGCTCCGGCAAGACCTTCACCATGGCCAAGGTGATCGAGGCGACGCAGCGCCCCGCCGTCATCCTCGCGCCCAACAAGACGCTCGCCGCCCAGCTCTATTCCGAGTTCAAGAACTTCTTCCCTGATAACGCCGTCGAGTATTTCGTCTCCTACTACGACTACTACCAGCCGGAGGCCTACGTCCCGCGCTCCGACACCTATATCGAGAAGGAATCCTCGATCAACGAGCAGATCGACCGCATGCGCCACTCGGCGACCCGCTCGCTGCTCGAACGCGACGACTGCATCATCGTCGCCTCGGTCTCCTGCATCTACGGTATCGGCTCGGTCGAGACCTATACCGCCATGACCTTCCAGATGGAGGTCGGCGACCGCCTCGACCAGCGCCAGCTCCTCGCCGACCTCGTCGCCCAGCAGTACAAGCGCCGCGACATGGATTTCCAGCGCGGCTCCTTCCGCGTGCGGGGCGACACCATCGAGATCTTCCCGGCTCACTTGGAAGACGCCGCCTGGCGCATCTCGATGTTCGGCGACGAGATCGACGCCATCACCGAGTTCGACCCGCTGACCGGCCAGAAGACCGGCGACCTGAAATCGGTAAAAATCTACGCCAATTCGCACTACGTCACCCCCCGCCCGACGCTGAACGGCGCCATCAAGGCGATCAAGGAGGAGCTGAAGCTCCGCCTCGCCGAGCTGGAAAAAGCCGGCCGCCTGCTGGAGGCCCAGCGCCTGGAGCAGCGCACCCGCTACGACATCGAGATGTTGGAGGCGACCGGCTCCTGCGCCGGCATCGAGAACTATTCGCGCTATCTCACCGGCCGCGATCCCGGCGATCCGCCGCCCACCCTCTTCGAATACATCCCCGACAACGCCATCGTCTTCATCGACGAGAGCCACGTCACCATCCCGCAGATCGGCGGCATGTATCGCGGCGACTTCCGCCGCAAGGCGACGCTCGCCGAATACGGCTTCCGCCTGCCGTCGTGCATGGACAACCGGCCGCTGCGCTTCGAGGAATGGGATGCGATGCGCCCGGATACCGTCGCCGTCTCCGCCACCCCCGGCGGCTGGGAAATGGAGCAGTCGGGCGGCGTCTTCGCCGAACAGGTGATCCGCCCGACCGGCCTCATCGACCCGCCCGTCGAGGTCCGCTCCGCCCGCTCCCAGGTCGACGACGTGCTCGGCGAGATCCGCGAGACCTCCGCCAAGGGCTACCGCACGCTGTGCACCGTGCTCACCAAGCGCATGGCCGAGGACCTCACCGAATACCTGCATGAGCAGGGCATCCGCGTCCGCTACATGCACTCCGACATCGACACGCTGGAGCGCATCGAGATCATCCGCGATCTGCGCCTCGGCGCCTTCGACTGCCTCGTCGGCATCAACCTTCTGCGCGAGGGCCTCGACATTCCCGAATGCGGCTTCGTCGCCATCCTCGACGCCGACAAGGAAGGTTTTTTGCGCTCCGAAACGTCCCTCATTCAGACGATCGGCCGCGCGGCGCGAAACGTCGACGGCAAGGTGATCCTCTATGCCGACACCGTCACCGGCTCGATGTCGCGCGCCATGGAGGAAACCGCGCGGCGCCGCGAAAAGCAGATGGCCTACAACGAGGAACACGGCATCACGCCGGAATCGGTGAAGGCGAAGATCTCCGACATCCTCGATTCCGTCTACGAGCGCGACCACGTCCGCGCCGACATCTCCGGCGCATCAGGCAAGGGCTTCGCCGACGGCGGCAACCTCGTCGGCGGTAACCTGCAGGCCCATCTCAACGCGCTCGAAAAACAGATGCGCGACGCCGCCGCCGACCTCGACTTCGAAAAAGCCGCCCGCCTGCGCGACGAGATCAAGCGCCTCAAGGCCGCCGAACTCGCCGTCATGGACGACCCGATGGCGCGCGAGGAAGCCAAGTCGATGGAAACTGGCCGCAAGGATGCTTCGAGGCTCCGGTCTACGGCCTCCGCGCCTCAGCATGAGGGCGCAAAGGGCGCCGCAGCAGACTCCCTCCCCCCTGTGGGGAGGGTTGGGGAGGGGAAAGCCACTCGCGCCAACACCAGCCCTCATGGTGAGGAGGCCCAAAGGGCCGTCTCGAACCACGAGGGCGAGCGTGGAACCTCCTACTTCGCCAAACCCTCTCTCGACGACATGGGCCGCGACATCGCCGAACCCAGAGGCCGCGGCTCAAGCCGCAGCGGACAGGCAGACGCGACAGGGTCCCTCCCCCCCTGTCTCTTATACACATCTCCGAGCCCACGAGACTACGCTGCATCTGGGGGGGGGGGGGGCTGGTGGGGGGGGGGGGGGGGGGGGGGGGGG
>NZ_JBNDHS010000162.1:0-7433 GCF_056755095.1 Rhizobium sp. SVR5-9E
TCGTCGATCCGCTGATGGCCGAAAACGGCTGGGAATTCAAAGTCGGCGACGGCGCCACCGGCGATCAGCTTTACGGCGCAAAGACCCTCTGGGAAATCTACCGGAAGGCCGACCCGCATTATTCCGGCCGCGTCACCGTTCCCGTGCTGTGGGACAAGAAAAACGGTACCATCGTCAACAACGAATCCGCCGAGATCATCCGCATGTTCAACAGCGCCTTCGACGGCCTGACGGATTCGAAGGCGGATTTCTATCCTGCCGATCTCAGGGCTGATATCGATGCGCTGAATGCGATCGTCTACGACACCGTCAACAATGGCGTCTACAAGGCAGGCTTTGCGACGACGCAGGAAGCCTACGAGCAGAACGTCGTCAAGATTTTCGAAACGCTGGACATGCTGGATGAGCGGCTTCGCACGAGCCGCTATCTGCTCGGCGACCGGCTGACGGAGGCCGATTGGCGGCTGTTCACGACGCTGGTGCGCTTCGATCCGGTCTATGTCGGCCATTTCAAATGCAATATCCGCCGTATCGAAGACTACCAGAACCTCTCCGGCTACCTGCGCGATCTCTATCAGACGCCGGGCGTGAAGGAGACGGTGAACTTGCAGCATATCAAGCAGCATTATTACCGCAGCCACAAGACGATCAATCCGACGGGCATCGTCCCAGTTGGACCGGCTCTCGACCTCGACCAACCACACGGCCGCGCGAAACTCGCCGCAGCCGCCTGAATCCTACCAATAATGAGCGGCGGGCTCATCGCCGTTCAACTCCCTGAGCCGGCGCCGGGTGGCGTCGGTCGTGCCGTCCGGGAGGGCATCGACGGCGAAGAAACCGCACTCGACGATTTCGCGATCCGGCGCACGCGGCGCCGTCTGCTCGACATCGACGCGGTAGAAGACAACGTGGTCACGGCGGCTCGCCGATTGATTGTAATAGACGTGGAAGAGCTGCGCCTTGCCGATGACACGGAGGTTGCCCTCTTCGCGCAGTTCCTTGACCAGCGCCGCCTCGGCGGTCTCGTTGCGCTCCACCCCGCCGCCAGGCATATGCCAGCCCGGAACATAGCTATGCCGCACCAGAAAAATCCGTCCCGAGGCATCGAAGCAGGCCGCCCGCACTCCCATCGTCATGCCGCGTGCGAATGCGAAGTAGACATGCACAAACCGCATCAGGAGCTTGGATTTCCAGGACATCCCCGTGGGCCTCATCACTCTGCTTTCACCGTTTCGTTCCATCCGATGTGTTTGATTTGTAACCATCCTGGTCTATGTGTCGTAGCATGTTCAAGCTCGCGCATATCTCGGATATTCACCTCGGCCCACTTCCCAATCTTTCCTTCCGCGAGCTTTTCTCGAAGCGCATTACCGGCTTTGTGAACTGGCACCGCAGCAGGCGCAAGCACCTTTTCGGCGGCACGCTGGATGTTCTGCTGGAAGACATCCGCGACCGGCATGCGGACCACCTCGCCGTGACCGGCGATCTGGTGAACCTGTCAAGCGCAATCGAGATCCGTTCCGCCGCCGCCTGGCTGCGCGCTCTCGGCGACCCGGTTGAAACCTCCATCGTACCGGGCAATCACGACGCCTATGTTCCGGGCGCCTACGAGAAATCCATGCGGGCCTGGTATGACTATGTCCGCGGCGATCTGGCTCCCGCCGAATGGAGGCAAGACAAGCACATTTTTCCCTATTTGCGTGTCCGCGACAAAGTGGCGCTCATCGGCTGCTCGACTGCCGTCGCCACACCGCCTTTTGCTGCCAGCGGCTTTTTCAGCCAGAGGCAGGCGCGCGAAACCGTCAACATCCTGCGCGCCGCCGGCGAGGCCGGCCTCTTTCGCGTGGTCATGATCCATCATCCGCCGATCCGCGGCGCCACATCCTTCTATAAACGCATGATCGGCATCCGGCGTTTCGCTGCCGTCGTTTCGACAGGCGGCGCGGAACTGGTGATCCATGGCCATACGCATCTCAATACGCTCCATTGGCTGCGGGGCCAGACGGCACCCGTGCCAGTCGTCGGAATTGCTTCGGCTTCCCAGGGACCCGGCGGCCTGAAACCCCGCGCCGCCTATAATCTCTTCAGCATCGACGGTTCCCCTGGCGCATGGGAATTGACGGGCGAGCGCTTCAGCTTAAACGACATGGGTGACGGCGTTTTCCAAAATGGTGTAGATATTTTCAAGGCTTAGTGGAACGAGCGGAATCGGTTTCTCAGTGTTTTGATTCGCTTTCTGAGGCAGCCGCTATGGCCGTCAGCCCGCACATGAAATCGGTGGCCGTGGCGGCGAAGGCAGCTGAGCTTACCAAGCTCCCGCAAAGCCTGAACGGACATCGGACCTATTGAAACGCGACATCGCCGACGGCCGCGTGGAAACCCCTTGAGAATTCCAAGATTGCGCTGGCTTAAGCTTGCGAAGCAGTGCAAATTTGTTTCATAAAGATCACATACGCGATATAAAAAGCTTAGCCACGCCGGGTGCTTCGCCCGACATTTCATGAAATGAGACATGCGTCAGCCTGTAACGACCATTGATATCAGACGCGACTTGGTGGGTCTGCTGCCGCGGTTGCGACGTTTCGCGATGACACTTGCAGGCGATGCGGCTGCTGCCGATGACCTCGTGCAGGCAGTCTGTCAGCGAGCGGTGGCAAAGAGCCACCAATGGAAGGGCGAAGGCAGGCTTGAAAGCTGGGTTTACACGCTAGCCCGCCAGCAATGGAACGATGACGGACGCAAGCGCAAGGCGCGGCCGGCTTCCAAGGGAAACGTCACGGATATCCGCGATGCCGTGCGAGACCGCGCAGCCACTGCCGATACTGACGCCATACATCAAATGATCGCCGAAATGCCCGAAGGCATTTCAAGCGTGTTCCTGCTTGTCAACGAAGGCCACACCTATCAGGAGGCGGCCGACATCATGGGCATTCCTGCAAGCAGCGTTCCGGCACAGCTTGCCGCGGCACGGCTTCACTTTGCGAGTCTCGCCGACAATTATCCTCACAGGTACTGACTTTGCCCGATTTCAAGAAACTGCCGCTTGATGCCCAGCTGACCGCTCTTCTCGACGGGGAAACGACGCCGGAGCAGAAGCACGAGCTGGAACAACGCATTGCGACAGACGAAGGTGCGCGCCGGCTTTACGACAAGCTCCGTCACGGTGCCGATTTCGGGCGCCGCCGCCTGGAGGATATCTTGAAGGAGCCGGTTCCGCTGGCACTCGTCCGCTCGATCAAGAGCGTTCAGCTGCCCAAGGCGCCCGTGGCGCCGCGAGCCACCCGCCCGGCAATGAAGCTCACACCGAGCGGACCGCAGGCGCTGGCAGCCGCCATCATCCTTTTCGTCGTCGGCTGCGGCATAGGCTATTTCATGGGAACGACTCCTGCCGGCCTCGTTCGCGGCGACGGGTCGCAGCCCGTTGCCGACAACACGAACACCAAGGATTGGCTGAACGACGTCACCGCCTACCAGCGGCTGATGATCCGCCAGCCGCGGCATATCGTCGAGATTCCCTCGACGCAGGCCGAGGAGATCTCCAATTGGCTGACCTCCACGGTCGGCGTCGCCTTTCGTGTGCCGGACCTGGCCAACAAAGGCTGGACGTTCCAGGGCGCCCGCGTGCTACTCGGTGACGGCCGGCCGGTCGGTCAGCTGGTCTATACAAGCGCGGACGGCGACCTCATCTCGATCTGCTTCCGGAAGGATTCCCAGCCACCGGACAGCGAGGACTTCAAGGAAACGATCAGGGACGAGATCGGCCTCGTCACCTGGCACAATGCCGGGACATCCTACGTCCTCGTCGGCCCGTCCGCAGAAGCCTCGCTCAGCCAGATCGCGATGGAGGTCGCGACCGCGATCTGAGCCTTTCAAGGCACAAGCACCACCTTTCCGCTAACGCTCCGGCCCTCTATGGCGCGATGCGCTTCGGCGGCTTTCTCAAGCGGGAAGCTCGCCCCCTCGGGGATCGTCAGTGCGCCCGAAACCACAAGCGAAAACAGCGTGGAGAGGTCGCCCTCCAGCGTCGCGGGCAGCAAAGGCAGCAGCGCAAATCCCCTCAGCGACTGGTTCTTGCCGAACATGGCGTTCAGGTCAGCGGCCTCGAGACTGAAGCGGCCCAGTGCCGCGAAGACAAGCTCTCCGCCCGGCGCAAGCGCTGCAAGGGAAGCGCGCGTCATCTCGCCGCCGACCGTGTCGTAGATCAGATCGACAGGCGTGCCGTCACTGAGGGCCTTCTGCCAGCCCTCGGCGGTATAGTCCACCGCGGCATCCGCCCCGAGCCTACGAGCCACAGACAGCTTCTTCTCGCTGCTTGCTGTCGCAATGACCGACGACGCACCCTCGCGCTTTGCCAATTGCACCAGCAGCGACCCGACACCGCCGGCCGCCGCGTGGACAAGGACGGTTTTGCCCCGCGGCGAAGCCTGGCGAATCATGTGCAGAGCGGTCAGCCCCTGGACCATCAGCGCTACCGCCGCCTCGAACGACAATGCGTCGGGAATGTTGATCACCGACGCACCCGGCACTGCGATGAACTCCGCGTATCCCTCGCCCCGTCCCAGGGTGAAGAGCGGCACGGCAACGCGCGAGCCGAGCAGAGCGAGATCGGCGCCCTCGCCTATCGCCTCGACGACGCCTGCGGCTTCAACGCCGGGGATCATCGGCAATTCCGGTGTCACGGCATAGCGGTCCGCGCGCATCAGCACTTCGAAAAAATTGATGCCCGCGGCATGGACGCGAACCAGGACCTCACCTCGGCGGGGCACCGGTTTCGGCACCTCGACAATTTTGAGAACCTCAGGGGGACCGAAATGGTCAAAGCGCACCGCTTTCATGACAGACCTCACGTTTGAATGGCGTGAGCAGCGCTTTACCCGTAAGCTCGATGGGAAAAATACACACTCTTTCGTGCCATACCCACCAGGAGGTGACCATGGCGGAACCGATCAAAAGACTGCCGAAATTGCCGGTAGAGCGCGCTCTGAAGGTCATCGCCGGGCGCTGGAAACCGGTCATTCTCTATTACATCTTCAGCGGACCGAAGCGCCTCTCGGAGCTCAAGCGCATGATGCCGGAGATCACCCAGAAGGTACTGATTCAGCAGCTGCGCGAAATGGAAGAGCACGGGCTGGTGACGCGCGAGATCTTCGCGGAAGTCCCCGCACGCGTGGAATACACCGCGACGGATCTCGGACTGGAGCTTGAACCGGTGCTGCTGGCGCTCTGCAAATGGGGCCAGCGCCATGCCGAAGCGCAGGACGATATGGCGGACATTGCCGATTGCATCGTTCGCCCGCGCACGGAAACTATCGCCGCCTGAGCGGCAAAGATGCGCAGCGAACAAAGCCCGCTGCGCAGCATCTTCAGATCAGTTTTTACCGGCCTTCACATCCAGCACGCGGTTTGCCGCCGATACGATCGCCTCGAGCGAGGCGCCGACGATATTGGTGCTGATGCCGGCGCCGAACAGCTTGCCACCCGGATAGGATGTTTCGACATAAGAGATAGCGGCAGCATTCGAGCCGTGTTGCAACGAATGCTCCGAATAGTCCTCGACCGACATTTCGATGCCGAGATAGTGCGAGAGCGCGTTGATGAAGCCATCGACAGGGCCGTTGCCCTTGCCCTCGATGCGCTTCGTCTCACCCTTGTCGATGATCTCGGCGGCAACGATGCGCTGCCCCTTGCGCTCCGGATCGGCATAGGTGTGGTGATCGACAAACTTGATGCGGCCCTGCGGCTGCGTCACGTAGCGCTCGATGAAGCGGTCGTAGATGCGGCGCGACGGCAGCTCCTTGCCCTCTTCATCGGTAATGCGCTGGATTTCTTCTCGGAACTCGACCTGCAGATTGCGCGGCAGATTGAGCCCATAGTCCTGCTGCAGGATATAGGCGATACCGCCCTTGCCCGACTGCGAGTTGATCCGGATGATCGCCTCGTAGGAGCGGCCGACGTCGCGGGGATCGATTGGCAGGTACGGCACTTCCCAGACAGGATGATTGGCGACCTGCGCCGCCTTCATCCCCTTGTTGATCGCGTCCTGATGCGAGCCGGAGAAGGCCGTGTAGACCAGTTCGCCGACATAGGGGTGGCGCTCGCCGATCGGCATCTGGTTGGAATATTCGAAAACTTCCTTCATCCGCACGATGTTCGAGCAGTCGAGTTCCGGGTCGACGCCCTGCGTGAACATGTTCAGCGCCATGGTAACGACGTCGACGTTGCCGGTGCGCTCGCCGTTGCCGAAGAGCGTGCCTTCGACGCGATCGGCGCCCGCCAGCAATGCCAGTTCGGCGGCCGCGATACCGGTGCCGCGGTCGTTGTGCGGATGCAGCGAGACGATCAGGTTCTCGCGATTGTCGAGATTGCGGCACATCCACTCGATCTGATCGGCATAGACGTTCGGCGTCGCCATCTCGACGGTAGACGGCAGGTTGATGATCAGCTTGTTGTCAGGCGTCGGCTTCATCACCTCGATGACGGCGTTGCAGATTTCCAGCGCCACCTCGAGTTCGGTGCCCGTAAAGCTTTCCGGCGAATATTCGAAGCGATAGCCGCCGCCGGCCTTCGCCGCCATGTCGGAGATCATCTTCGCCGCATCAACGGCGATCTGCTTGATCCCGGTAACATCCTTGGCGAAGACGACGCGGCGCTGCAACTCGCTGGTGGAATTGTAAAAATGGACGATCGGACGGTTCGCGCCTTCCAGCGCCTCGAACGTACGGGTGATCAGCTCTGGACGGCACTGCACCAGCACCTGCAGCGACACGTCGTCGGGCACATTGCCCTGCTCCACGCACCAGCACGCGAAATCGAAATCGGTCTGCGAGGCGGAAGGGAAACCAATCTCGATTTCCTTGAAGCCCATGTCGAGCAGTAGCTGAAACATGCGGGCCTTGCGGTCGTGGCCCATGGGGTCGACCAGCGCCTGGTTGCCGTCGCGCAGATCGACCGAGCACCATACTGGGGCCTTGGTGATCGTCTTCGTCGGCCAGGTGCGGTCGGGAATGTTCACCTGCGGATAGGGGCGGTATTTCACCGCGGCGGATTGCATGCCTTTTGCGGGATTTTGCGTCTTCGCGTCCATTCGTTTCTTCCTCGTCCCGGCATCTTGCCCCGCCTATTAGCCCATCGTAGCGAGCTTGGCGACAGCAAATGCGGACCTTATTGGTCTATCTTGGTTCTAAAGGGATCAGTCGCGAGGAGCGATTACCTGGCGGGCTTTCGGCCGCCGGGCGCTCCTCAACGAACCCGGCAACCGCGCGTAAGGCCGAGGAGAAGAAGCGACGTCAGGGCGCGCGTATTGTCACGCAGGGCAACGCGCCCCTGGACAATCGTATCGGAAATCTTTGCACCCGTGATCTTCATGACCGCGCTTATAGCCGCCGAACAATAAGCTGGCAACCCCCGCCTATTTTTTCGCCGCTTGCACCGCG
>NZ_JBNDHS010000163.1:0-7173 GCF_056755095.1 Rhizobium sp. SVR5-9E
GACCGAGGATCTTTATATTTTTTCCCGCAAGCTCGCGAGCACCGGCACGCTTGATGACGTGCTTTGGGCAACGGCCTTCCAGATTGCCTCGATGCTCAAGGTTCGCGTTGTCCTGCTTCTGCCTGAGGACGATACGATCGCGGTCAAGGCCGGATATCCGCCGGATGATACGCTGGACGATGCCGATATCGCCGCGGCCCGCTGGGCCTGGGAGCACAATCATGCTGCCGGACGCGGCGCTGACACGTTGCCAGGCGCAAAACGCCTTTATGTGCCGCTTAGGACCGGGCGTACAGCGGTCGGCGTGATCGGGCTCGATAGCGACCGCCGCGATGGCCCGCTGTTTACGCCCGAACAGCAACGGCTGCTGGATGCGCTCGCCGACCAGGCAGCGCTTGCGATCGAACGCATTCAACTCGTCGCCGATGTGGATCGTGCCAGACTCGCTGCGGAAGCCGATCGCCTACGCTCCGCCCTGCTCACTTCGATCTCCCACGACCTGAAAACGCCGCTGGCTGCAATCCTCGGCGCATCCGGCACGCTGCGCGACTATTTCGAGTCCATGCCGGCAGAAGACCGTAACGATCTTCTGACAACGGTGATCGACGAGTCAGAACGCCTGAACCGGTTCATCGCCAACCTGCTCGACATGACAAAAATCGAATCCGGAGCGATGGAGCCGAACTACGGCCTGCATTATCCGGGTGACATCGTCGGCAGCGCCCTCAGGCGGGCGGCAAAGATCCTCAAACACCACAGGACCGAAGTGACCATTCCGGCCGACTTACCGATGGTGCGTGTGGATCCGGTGCTTTTCGAGCAGGCGCTCTTCAACCTCCTCGACAATGCCGGCAAATATGCGCCCGAAGACACGGTGATCCGGGTTGGGGGCTGGGTCGACTCGGGTTCCGTCGTTTTTCAGATCGCCGACGAAGGCCCCGGCATTCCGCCCGGCGACCTCACCCGCATCTTCGACACCTTCTACCGCGTCCGCAAGGGCGATCAGGTGCGAGCCGGGACGGGCCTCGGCCTTTCCATTTGTCGCGGCTTCATCGAAGCGATGGGCGGAACGATCGTCGCCGGAAACCGCAAGGACCGCGCCGGCGCGGTATTTACCATCCGTCTGCCGATACCTCATGACATTCCAAAACTGGATGAACTCAAATGACCGGCTCAGCCGTGAAAATTCTCGTCGTCGACGACGAGCCGCCGATACGCAAACTGCTTCGCGTTGGCCTAAGCGCCCAAGGCTATGAGGTGCATGAAGCGCCGAACGCCACAAGCGCCTACGCAGCCGTGAAGGAAGATGCCCCGGACCTCATCGTTCTGGACCTTGGCCTTCCCGACAAATCGGGTCACGACCTGCTGCGGGAATGGCGGGAGGATGGCCTATCTGTGCCCGTCGTCATTCTCTCCAGCCGCACCGATGAGGCCGGCATCGTAAAGGCGCTCGAGACCGGGGCCGACGATTACGTCACCAAGCCTTTCGGCATCAACGAGCTTGGAGCACGCATCCGCGTCGCACTGCGCCACCGCTTGCAGCAGCAGGGCGAAAAGGCGGTCTTCCAGACTGGGGGCCTTTCCATCGATCTCGTCAAGCGGATCGTCAAGGTGGACGACAAGGAGATCAAGCTGTCCCCGAAGGAATACGACATTCTTCGCGTGCTTGCGCAGCACGCCGGGAAGGTGTTGACGCATCAATTCCTTTTGAAGCAGGTCTGGGGACCGGCTGCCGACGTTCAATATCTGCGGGTATATGTGCGGCAACTGCGACAAAAGGTGGAGCAGACCCCGGATCAGCCGCAATATATCACCACCGAGACCGGTGTCGGCTACCGGCTCAGAGAGCCGGATTGAATTCCGGCATCACACATCCCGTCGATAGACAACGGAAAACATGAATCTCGCACATATCATCCGGCCGGAACATACTTTCGTCGGCGTTTCGGTGCCCACGAAATGGCGCGCGCTGCAGAATCTCGCCGAAAGAGCCGGCAAGGCGTTCGGTATTGAGGAAAAGACCATCCTTCAGGCGCTGGAAAGTCGCGAAAGCCTCGGCTCGACCGGTATCGGCAATGGCATCGCCGTGCCGCATGCCGCAATCGCCGGCATGACGAGCCCGCGCGGCCTCCTGGTGCGCTTCGCGCAACCCTTGGATTTCGAGGCCATAGACGATGCACCGACGGATATCGCTTTCATGCTGCTTTTCGGCGAGAGCAATCGCGGTGAATACCTCAACGTGCTTGCCGCCATTGCACGGCGCCTGCAATCGGAAGGCGTCCTCGCTTCCATGCGGCAGGCCAGAAACGTCGATGAGTTCTATGCGAGCTTCATCGGCGATTCTCGATCATGAGGAAACGCCCGGGGAGACGAAGACTTTGGCGGCCGCTTCCCTGATCGTCTGGATCAGGATCGACATCGGCAGTGAGGGGTTGGGCTCCGTGCGCATCGTAAGGCCAACCGGCCCCTTGGTTTCGCTCGTGTCGATAGGAAGGATGCCGAGCAATCCGTCGGCGATATCCGTCGCCACCACGCCCGCCGAGATGATCCAAATTGCCTCGCTCGAGCGAACGAAAGCCCGGCCGAACGAATCCGACACTGTCTCGATCTGGTTCGGCAAATCGGCGACACCATTGGCAATCAAGAAGCTCTCTACGAAAGGCCTGATGATCGATGCCTGGGTTGGCATCAATACCGTATAGTCACCAATTCTCGAAAAGATCGGCTGCTTGGCAATCAGCAGAGGATGCCCTGCCCGCACGGCGAAGACCACCTGCTCAGAATAAAGGTGCTCAAAGGAAAAGCCGGCCATCTTTTCGGGCGCAGCAAGCCGCCCGACGACGAGGTCGAGATCGCCGACACGAAGCTGCTCGAGGAGCACCGCATTTTCGCCCGTGACGATCTTGATACGGCTCCAGATATTCTCTTTGAGAAACAGGTTCATTGCAGGTGGCATAATGTGCGTCGACACTGTTGGAAGCGCGCCAACGCGGATCAGGGGAGCATTCCCAACGCGCTCGTGGGTCACGCTGTCGAGCCCTTGCCGGACGGCGGTTAATGCTGTGCCTGCATGCCTCAGGAACACCTCGCCGTAACGCGTGATCTTGATACCCCGCCCGTCGCGCTCGAAAAGCTTGACACCCAGCGCCTCCTCCAGCTCACGGATTGTCTTCGTCACGGCAGGCTGGCTGACATGCATGAGCCTGGCGGCCTTCATCACGCTTTTCTGGCGGGCGACCTCGACAAAGGCCTGCAAATGGCGGAGCTTAATTCGGCTATCGATCACGACCTCATAACCTCCGAGTTATTCGAAATCCAAAAAAGATCATTTTACATAACCGAATTAAACATTCAATTTCATCTCTGGAGGAAGTCGCTGTGCAATTTGCCCATATCAACGATATCGCCATTCACTACCAGATCATTGGCGGACCTGCCGACAAGCCGGTCATCGTCTTTGCCAATTCGCTCGGCACGGATTTCCGCATCTGGCGGGATGTGGTCATGCGGCTGGCAGGCGATTTTGCGATCGTGCTGTACGACAAACGCGGCCACGGTCTTTCCGATGTCGGCCAGGTGCCATATTCGATTGAGGATCATGCTTCCGACCTGATCGGTCTGCTCGACACGCTGGAGGTGAAGCAGGCCTTCATCTGCGGCCTTTCAGTGGGCGGCCTCATCGCCCAGGCGGTTTATCAAAGACACCCGGAGCTTGTGCGCGGTCTCATTCTTTGCGACACGGCCCACAAGATCGGCACGGCCGAAGGCTGGAACGCCCGTATTGGGACGGTCGCCGACAACGGCATCGGCAGCATTGTCGACGGCGTGATGAAACTCTGGTTCACACCGGCATTTCGGCGTCCGGAAAACACTGCCTACCACGGCTACAGAAACATGCTCGTGCGCCAGCCGGTCGAGGGTTATCTCGCGACCTGCGAGGCGATCCGTGATGCAGACTACACCGAAGCCGCGAAAAGGATTGCTGTTCCGACGATCTGCATCGTCGGCGATCAGGACGGTTCGACGCCACCGGACCTGGTGAAATCCACCGCGCAACTGATCCCGAACGCCCGCTTCGAAGTGATCCGCGACGCTGGTCATATCCCCTGCGTCGAACAGCCGGAGGCGCTCACAGCCGTCATCCGCGCCTTCATTGATTCCGCATTGCATGGAGAAAAGAGCCCATGAGTGACACTTCGCTTCCTTCCGAGCGGTATCGGCAGGGTATGGCGACCCGCCGCGCCGTCCTCGGCGATGCCCATGTCGACCGAGCGGAGGCGAGTTCGACTGCCTTCGACAGGCCATTTCAGGAGCTGATTACGGAGGCGGCCTGGGGCCATCTCTGGTCGCGGCCGGAGCTGACCAAGCGCGAGCGTTCGATCGTGACCATTGCTCTGCTTGCCGCTCTCGGTCAGGATGACGAGGTTGCCATGCATGTGCGCGCCACCGTCAATACCGGCGCGACGCGCGAGGATATCCGTGAAGCGCTGCTGCATGTGGCGATCTATGCGGGCGTGCCTGCAGCCAATCACGCGATCAAGATCGCCAAGCAGGTCTTCGAACAGATGGATGCCGAAAGGGCGGCATAAGAGGAAACCATGACCGATATACCGAACCGCAAGCCAGAGATCGGCGCCTTCTTCGCCCGCGACCGCGCCTGGCATTCGCCGGCCTACACACCCGGCTACAAGACCTCGATCCTGCGTTCGCCGCAGCGCGCCCTGCTGTCGCTCGACGGCACCATCTCGGAGATCACCGGCCCCGTCTTCGGCCACTCGATGATTGGCGAACTCGACAACGATCTGATCCAAAACTTCGCCAAGCCCGGTGAAAGCGCCATCGGCGAGCGCATCATCGTGCATGGCCGTGTGCTCGACGAACGCGGCCGGCCGGTGCCGGGTGCGCTCGTCGAATTCTGGCAGGCCAATGCCGGCGGACGCTACCGCCACAAGAAGGAAACCTATCTTGCGGCGATCGACCCGAACTTTGGCGGCTGCGGCCGGGCAATTACCGATGAGGAAGGACGCTATTTCTTCCGCACCGTTCGCCCGGGCGCCTATCCATGGCCGAACGGCGTCAACGACTGGCGCCCGGCCCATATCCACTTCTCGATCTTCGGCCACGGCTTTTCGCAGCGGCTGATCACGCAGATGTATTTCGAGGGCGATCCGATGATCTGGAAGTGCCCGATCGTCGGCACGATCTCCGACAAGGCGGCCATCGAGCAACTGATCGCGCCGCTCGATTGGGGCAACACCATCCCTATGGATTCGCGCGCCTATAAGTTCGATATCGTGCTGCGCGGCCGCCGCTCGACGATGTTCGAAAACAAGCTGGAGGGCAACTGATGACTCAGGAACTCGGCTATCTGAAGGAAACCCCGTCGCAAACGGCAGGTCCCTACGTTCACATCGGCCTGACGCCGAATTTCTGTGACATCGGCGGCGTTTACGAGAACGACCTCGGAACGAAGATGGTCAACGACAAGACGCTCGGCGAGCGGATCACCGTGACCGGCCGCATCTTCGACGGCGCAGGCGCGCTCGTCCGCGATGCCGTCGTCGAGATCTGGCAGGCAGACAGCGCCGGTCTCTACAACAGCCCGGCGGAAATGCGCGGAACCGCCGATCCGAACTTCACCGGCTGGGGCCGCTGCCCGACCCGCGCCGACGACGGCGTCTATAGCTTCGAAACCGTCAAGCCGAGCAAGGTACCGTTCAAGGACGGGCGGAAGATGGCACCGCACATCACCTTCTGGATCGTCGCCCGCGGCATCAATATCGGCCTGCATACACGGATGTATTTCCCCGAGGAGACCGACGCCAACGCGGCAGATCCGCTGCTCGCCCGGATCGAACATCGCGAACGCGTCGCGACGCTGATCGCGGCTAAGGACGGATCAGCCTATACTTTCGACATCCGGCTTCAGGGTGACGGAGAGACGGTGTTCCTGGACATTTAGCTGTGAGCGCCTCTGTCTTCGACCACCCCTTTCTTTCTGGCCTTCTCGGCGACGAGGAGACGGCTGCCTATTTCTCAGTTGACGCGGATATCCGCGCCATGCTTGCCTTCGAGGCGGCGCTGGCGAAAGCAGAGGCGGCGCATGCCATCATTCCGCTCGGCGCCGCTGCGGCAATCAGCGGCGCATGCTCTTCGTTCGCTCCCGACCTTGCGGCACTTCGCAATGCCACGGCGCGCGACGGCGTGGTTGTGCCCGAACTCGTACGCCAGCTTCGCGCTGCCGCGGGTGATGCGGGGGCGCACGTGCACATCGGTGCGACGAGCCAGGACGTGATCGATAGCAGCCTGATGCTGCGATTGAAGCCTGTCGCATACCTCTTTGCCGGCCGTCTCGTGGCTATCGATGCGCACGTTACGGCACTGGAGGCAAGTTTCGGCAACCTGCCGCTGATGGGCCGGACGCGCATGCAGGCGGCCATCCCCATCATGGTCGCCGACCGGCTGCGGGCATGGCGCTCGCCGCTCGAGGGCTATCGCGAGAAGCTGACAGAACTGCGCTTTCCGCTGCAATTCGGTGGCGCGGCGGGCACGCTGGAAAAGTTCGGCGACAAGGCCGGGGCCGTGCGGGCTTCGCTCGCGCAGGAGCTCGGCTTGACGGACCTGCCGCAATGGCAGAGCCAGCGGGCCGGCATTGCCGAATTTGCCGGCCTACTGTCGCTGATCAACGGAAGTCTCGGCAAATTCGGCCAGGATATCGCGCTGATGGCGCAGGCGGGCGACGAGATCGCCCTCAGCGGCGGCGGCGCCTCCTCGGCGATGGCTCACAAGCAGAACCCCGTGGCGGCGGAGACGCTGGTTGCCCTTGCGCGGTTCAACGCGACGCAAATTTCCGCCATCCACCATTCCATGATCCACGAGCAGGAGCGCTCCGGCGCGGCCTGGACCCTCGAATGGATGGTTTTGCCCCAAATGGCCGTGGCCTGCGGGGCAGCACTGCGGCTCGCCCAGGATCTTGTCGGCAATATTCGCCGCCTCGGACCGCCACCAGCTTAAATAACGCCGAAGGCACCATCGGCGATCAACCAACGTAGGACGCTGCAGTTGGAAGATCGCCTATGGGCATTAATCGTTGGCAGAAGCTCTGCCAAGGTGCCTGTCCGGAAACACCAGCGACTTGATGACGACCGGAACGGCCCCGGAGGTCTCCAGCAT
>NZ_JBNDHS010000164.1:0-6914 GCF_056755095.1 Rhizobium sp. SVR5-9E
GGCAATGCTGGCGACCTGGCCCTGTCCCCTCCTTAGCAGCAGGGCCTTCTTTTTGCTCCGAACCGGAACATTGCTACGTCTTAAGGGTTGGAGGGGTCGGGATCGCGTGGTCGATCTCTTCCGGTCCCTTTTCCGTTACCTCATACGGAAAGCCGCGCGATTCCACCTTGGTTAGCCAAGCTGCCCCAGGGTCCTTTTTCTCGGTACGCTAGCAGACTGGAACCGATTGGTTATCGATACGGCCGCGCGCAGTATTCCTGTTAATGCCAGCGATGAGGCACACCATCCTGGCGCCGCGCGGTCATAGTTTTCCCGAACGCCCTCGGGTGTGATCAATGAGTGATCCTGATCGATATTCCGGCAAGCCACCAAGGCGCACCTTGGGTGTGTGGATCCTGATAGCACTCGCTGCCGCATTGGCTTTTCTGCTTGCTTGGCTGTTCGGATGGTTGGGTCCGGGAGATTTGCGACGGCGGCCCCCCGTGAAGCACGCGCGATCCTCACACTTCTCTGTACTGTTGCTGCCGCCTCTGCCCGGCAATGTCGCGTAGCCCAGATGATCCATGGGTATGGGTTCGTGCAGTATTCGTGGCGGCCCTTGCATTTCGTTCAGTGGAAGGAGAACACGATTTTCACGAGCAGTTGCACGATTTTGCAGAACAGATCGAACGGCTGCTGATGATGGTTCTGCTCGTCTGCTTGGGTTCGATCTTGGCCACCGAGACGATTCTGGTTGCTGTTGATTGGCGCGTCGTACTCGTCGCCGCGCTGACGCTGCTCGCCGTGAGGCCGCTATCGGGTTGATCTGCCTGCTTGGTACAGGGTATTCCGCGGGCGAGAAACTGGTGAACTCCGTCTTCGGCATCCGGGGGCTGGGAACGATCCACTATCTTGCCTACGCCACAGGTCAGGCGGAATTCGACAATGCCGACGCCGTCTGGGCGACTGGAATCCTAATAGTGCTGATCTCCATCGTCGTTCATGGAATAGCCGTCACACCGACCATGAACTGGGTCGAGGCCACGCGATCGAGGACACAGGAACGACCGCGGAAAACTTCCGTGCGCTAGGTCCAAGAAAACACGCCGGGACCACGGGTCAAGTGCAACAGCGAAACGGCTACGAGCCGCGCTGTCGAGAGCCTGGACCGGAAAGCGGATTTCGTCGACGTGGCTATGTTTTGAACATGGGGCGGGCGAAGTTCACGGTCGTGTTCCCACTACCTCAATCCCTGTCCGTCGAGCACCCAGCAACCGCTGCTCGCTCGGAACCACCTCCGCAGGCGCGCGTTTATTACTCATCACTGAAAGAGGGTGAAAGGAAGCAACAAGGAGGAGTTTCAATGACGGACTATGATGTTTCGCGCACCGGCGATGTGGCGACGAACGAAACCGGAAATTTGATAGCAGCCAGCAAGGTCGAAGGCACCAATGTCTACAACCTCCAAGGGGAATCCTTGGGAACGGTGTACGACGTCATGATCGATAAAAGGTCTGGGAAGGTTGCTTATGCCGTCATGTCGTTTGGCGGCTTTCTGGGGATGGGGCAGAGCTACCACCCGGTTCCATGGGACATGCTGAAATATGATGAGGGCCAAGGCGGCTACGCGGTTGATCTCGACAAGGCGCAATTGGAGGGCGCGCCTTACTTTGATGATAGAAGCGCGCCTGATTGGTCAGACCCCGAGTACAGGCGCGGCATCGACGACTATTACGGTGTGACGCGACCGATGCTTTGAAGAAGCCATAGGCGGCGGGAGATTTCCATACGTTATTTCCCGCCTGCTTGCTGCACTCGGCTGAGGCTTGCCTTCCGCTACGACCTGACAATCGGTGTCCTGAACATCGTCTTATTCGCTCGCTCCTGCGCATCGTCGAGCTGTTGCTCAACACCTCGACGCGGGTGGCGACCTTGTTGATGCTCTCGATCGCGGTATCTAGCTTGCCGCCGAGAGACTCCACGACGCGATCGTTTGCCGCCTCGATGCCTTTCTTGTTTTCCGCCGTCGCCTCAAGCGCTCTCGTCATCTGGAATGAAAGCGGCGGTATTTGCGATACCTGCTGCTGGGTGTCGTCGAGAACCCTCTGTGTCCGCTCCTGAGCGTTATGGATATCGGCGATATCTCGATTGAGGCTGGCCCATACCCCGCCGATGATGAATGCGTTGACGAGAGCGGCGCCGATGATGGCGATGAAATGCGCCGGGTTGATCTTCGGCTTTTCGACTTAATTTGCATGATGTCTCCGTTCATCCAGCGCGCCTGCCCTTTGATAAAAGGCCCGCGAAGCGGACCTAAGTTAACGAGCATCACAAAGCGAGATGGTGATAAAAGGGAGAACAAGACCGCATCGGCAAGCGGTTCTGAAACTATTGAAGGTGTAAACATTCGTTCCATATGGGAACGCTTTACGGCGGTAGTTGAACCGCTACACGACGGGATGGTGAGCATGGCCGACAACTTGCATCAGCCGGACCTTTCAGAAGTGATACACGAGCTCAACGAGCAAGTGATCGCGTTACAAGGTCAAAATAATATTCTGCACTCTATCCTGCGAAGGCTAATCCTTCTCATCACGCCTCCTGGTCCCGCAGGTCCCTCTGGATAGTGGCATCGATGCCGACCTGCAATTCTACGCGCAGCACATCGAAAGCATGGACCTGCGAACGCAAAAGTTCCTAAACGCCGCAATCGAGTCCTTGGAGCAGTTCAAGCTTAGTGAGCCGGAAAAATCTGACCGACTGAACCGCGCCGGGTTTGCCGGAGGCTGTTTGGTTTAAGTTATGCAGCCATGGCTGGTTCGTCCAGCATGGCGTAATACTGCTCCTCGGCTTCGGCTGGCGGGATGTTTCCGATGGGCTCCAGAAGCCGTCGATGATTGAACCAATCGACCCATTCGAGGGTGGCGAACTCAACCGCTTCGAAGCTCCGCCATGGTCCGCGCCGATGAATGACCTCGGCCTTGTAGAGACCGTTGATCGTTTCGGCGAGCGCGTTGTCGTAGCTGTCGCCAACGCTTCCGACCGAAGGCTCGATGCCTGCCTCGGCCAGTCGCTCCGAATACTTGATCGACACGTATTGGGCAGATTCAACCGGTCGTCGCAACACTATCGATTTTAGCGTTTGTGAGGAATTGGTCGAGTGCTTCGGCCGGTGTTTTCCAGCCGAGTGTTTTGCGCGGCCTTGTATTGATGGCATGGGCGACCGCATCGAGTTCATCGGAGGTGTGTTGGCTGAGATCGGTGCCTTTAGGAAAGTATTGCCGCAATATACCATTCGTGTTCTCGTTTGTGCCGCGCTGCCAGGGGCTTTGAGGATCGCAGAAGTAGATCTGTAGTCCTGTGTCGATCCGCAGGCGGGCAT
The DNA here is from genome assembly GCF_056755095.1 of Rhizobium sp. SVR5-9E. Taxonomy (NCBI): domain Bacteria; kingdom Pseudomonadati; phylum Pseudomonadota; class Alphaproteobacteria; order Hyphomicrobiales; family Rhizobiaceae; genus Rhizobium; species Rhizobium sp. SVR5-9E. The sequence continues at coordinate 3,362 of NZ_JBNDHS010000164.1, forward strand.
GCTGGGCCATTTCTGCACCCTGATCCCAGGTAAGCGACTGGCGCAATGTCTCTGGAAGGCTTGTGATCGATCTCGTTATGGCATCACGTACAGCTTCGGCACCGTGGCCGGCCAAGGCCGGACCATTCTTGATGCTCTTTCCGGGTTGATAGCCTTCCATGCGCGGCAGGTGCAGCAGCATTGTGAAGCGCGTAGCACGTTCGACCAGTGTACCGATCGCGGAGCTTCCCAGGCCAAGGATGAGATCACCTTCCCAATGCCCCGGCACAGCTCTATCCTCAACCTCGGGCGGCCGCTGGCTGATCAGTATCGCGTCGCCAACGAAGGACTTGCCGCGGTTTCGGACCCGTTCGCGGGGTATGCGCAAAGCCCGGCCAGACCGCAGGCAGGCGGTTAGCTCGCGACGTAGTGCTCCACGTCCCTGGATATATAGCGCTTGGTAAATCGCCTCATGGCTGATGCGCATGGTCGGATCCTCGGGGAAATCGAGCCGGAGCCGATGCGCAATCTGCTCCGGGCTCCAGGCCGTTGACCAGCGCCTATTCTGGCGGTGAACGGCACGGCGCCCTTTCCATATCACATCGGGGCCGGTAAATCCGACGCCATCTGCTTTGGCAATCATACCTGCAAGCCGTTCCTGGATATAATCGCGCAGCGCAGGATTTGTGACGAGCTTGCTTGGTCTTGGGCGCAGGGAGGCCCGATCGGCATGCCATTGCGCTGTACTGGCACGATAGTCCAAATTTCCACCTCGCGTTGCTGCGTTACGTCGCAGCTCGCGAGAGATCGTGCTCGGGGACCTCCCAAGTTTGCGTGCAATGGTCCGGACTCCGTTGCCTTTGGCGAGTTCGATTGCAATGTCCTCGCGCTCTGAAAATGTTAGATATCGCCCGCCCGGTGGCTTTGCCGATGGGGCCAAATGCGTTGGTGGCATTCCTCCTGAACTCCGAAACCATCGCGCTCCGACCGGTGCCGAAACACCGGCATCTACCGCCGCGTCTTCACTCGTCTGACCAGACGCAATAGCTTGCCAGAAGCGGCAAAGATTCTCACGCTGCCAGACTGGCGGCCGGCCGGGCGAACGTAGTTTGCTTCGTGTAGAGCGATCCGAACGACGCTTGTGCGGCTTCATCGTAACATCCTTGTTCAAGGTGTTGCGACGACCGGTTGAATCTGCCTCTCGATCTTCAATGCAATGTCGCTGCGGGCGCGGACCGACAATCGGTCCACGTTCAGGCGTTTGGCAACGTTCTCGTAGTAGGTTGATGGGGCAATCGGCAGCAGTCTGCAGATCGGCTCGACCCCGAACACCGACCGGTGTTCGTCGATGAAGGAGATCATCGCTTCAAGGGGCGGTCGAGCTCCGCCATCGCGAAATAAGCGGACGCTTTGCGCAGTATCTCATTGGCCTGCCGAAGCTCGCGGTTCTCCCGTTCCAGAGCCTTCATCTTCTCGGCCACTTCGCTTGGGAGACCAGGCCGGGAACCATCTTCCACTTCCGCCTTCTTCACCCATTCATTGAGCGTCTGCGCCGTGCAGCCGATCTTGGCGGCGATCGAGGAAACCGCTGCCCATCGCGAGGAATGTTCGCCTTGGTGATCCAAAACCATCCGCACTGCTCGGGCGCGGACTTCCGGTGAAAATTTGTTCGCTGTCTTGCTCATATCGGCTCCACTTTCTCAGAAGTTGGAGCCTCCGGCAAACCCGGCGCGGTTCAGACCTCAGCTGAGACTCGTTCCCAAGGGTCCTTCAAGCGACGGGTAGCTGCGCCGCAGAGACGGCAACCACTTTAGATTACTTCCAGCAATCCTGGGATTTGCCAACCTGTTATGCGTGGCCACCTGATTGGCAAAAGGCGGGTCCTTCCGGAGAATCAACACGGACGTCTCAAGGCTTGGCTGAAGCTTCTCGAACCCGGCGCACGCAGTCGACTTTGTCGCTGTCTGGCAGCCCGAAATCATTGCACAGAGCGGCAACATCAAGAGAAGAAACCTGACCATTGATCTTTCCTTTTTCGGCAGAGCGCTTGACCGCAATTTCCAGCGCTGCGGTTGCAGCTTGCTGGCGTCCTCAGAGCGTCCGACGAGGATTGCGGGGTAAGTGGCGATGAGAGCGCCCAACGCCGCTCCCGCACCAACCTTGAGCCATTCAGGCAGCAGCTTGAGCATTCGTCACCGCCTTGAGATCGAGGGCATCCTGCAACTCGTCCCTCTTGCGCTTCGCATACCAGCGATAGGCTAGGTCGCCGATCGTCAGCACGGCGCCGGCGATAATGGGCCCCGCGACCACCTTGCCGATAAGTTCGCTGCTGGTGCTGAGTGACCGGTGGCTGACCCGGCGTGGCATGGAGACCCGGCAGGGCCACAAGACCCTTATCCCGGGTCTCTGCTTGTCACGGCCAAGTGATGACCGGCAAAGCCGCTATGAATTCCGCAACGGTCGGCGCCGCCCCGCCTCCCTGGACGTCGGCAAGCTGTGCGAACATCGAGGCCAGTGCCTGCGTTCGCGAGCTGAGGAAAGCTTGAAAGCTTTCCAGCCCGGTAAAGGTATGTCCATTGTCCGCGGACTTGTTGCAAAAATTCAGATGATGCCCGAAAGAGCGCCAAAGACTTTCAGCGGGAACTTTTGATGAGGGATTTCAAGTGGCGCCATTTTCAGGGGGAAGTGATTTTGTGGGCAATGCGATGGTATTGCCGCTATGGTGTCAGCTATCGCGATCTCGAGCAGACGATGAGCGAACGGGGTGTGCCTGTCGATCATTCCACGATCTTTCGCTGGGTTCAGAAATACGCGCCGGAAGATCAAAAAGGGGCTGCGCTGGCACTGGCGGCGGCCGCAGTCGACAAGCTGGCGCGTTGATGAGACCTATGTGAAAAGAGCCCGCCTTGGCCTCATTGCCGGCGGAGCCGGAAATCGCGACCGAAAGTTGATGAAGTGTTTCCTAATATCTTAGGATCGGGTAACGTCATCGTGGATATCTGACATTGGACTCACCAATGGACGATCGCAACGCGATCAGAGGGCCATTCGATGAAGACCTCGGCATCAGGCGTCGCCACTTTCCTGAGCCTTCTTCTCCTGAATTGCAATGCGTGCGGTTCCTTTGCGCAGGAAACTCCGCGCCCAAACGGGCAGGCAAAGCAAATCACTGAAATCAAGATCGGCTATTTGCGCGCCTACGCACCGCAGCTGGCGTTGTCCATTCTAGACATGCCGCCGCGCGACGAAGGTGTTGCGGGCGCCAATGTGGCAATCGGCGACAACAACACGACCGGCAGGTTTCTCGGGCAGGAGTTCAAGCTCGAGGTGACAGAGATCAAACCCGACGCCGAGGTGGTTTCTGCCTTTGAGACGATGGCGGCCGAGGGCGACCGCTACATCCTGACGGACATCTCCGCCAGGCAATTGCTGTCGATCGCCGATAGCGCGCGGCAAAAAGGCATACTCCTGTTCAATGTCGGGGCCACGGACGATCTCCTGCGAGAAGAAGAATGTCGCTCTAATATATTCCATACGGCTCCGTCACGCACAATGCTTGCTGACGGTCTTGCAC
>NZ_JBNDHS010000165.1:0-6838 GCF_056755095.1 Rhizobium sp. SVR5-9E
AGCCGCGATCGCATCTTCGACGTCCTTCTGGCCGAGGCGGTGCAGCGCCGGCTTCATCGCGTCGCGGGAGAATATCTTCCCCGCCCGGTCGAAAGTGCGCTCCAGAATGCGGTGGCCGAGACCAGCATATTGCTTGCGGATCGCCATGCGTGTGGCGCGACGGATGGCGGCGCGCGCCTTGCCGGTGACGACGATCTCTTCCCATGCGGCCGGTGGCACCTGCACGCCCGAACGGATGATCTCGACTTCGTCGCCGTTGTTGAGGCGGGTGACGAGCGGCATGATGCGGCCGTTGATTTTGGCGCCGACTGTCGTGTCGCCGATATTGGTGTGAACGGCATAGGCAAAATCGATCGGCGTCGCGCCGCGGGGCAGAGCAATCAGCTTGCCTTTCGGCGTGAAGCAGAAGACCTGATCCTGGAAGAGCTCGAGTTTGGTGTGCTCGAGGAATTCTTCGGGGCTGTCGCCTTCGGCCAGCGCCTCGATCGTATGCCGCAGCCAGGAATAGGCGCTCGATTCCCGCGAAAGAATATCGCCATCGGGCGTCGTTGCGCCGTCCTTGTAGAGCGCATGCGCAGCGATACCGTATTCGGCGATCTCATGCATGCGTTTCGTGCGGATCTGCAGCTCGATACGCTGGCTGGAGGGGCCGATGATCGTCGTATGCAGCGAGCGGTAGTCGTTCTGCTTCGGCGTCGAGATATAGTCCTTGAAGCGGCCGGGCACGACGCGCCAGCGGGTATGGACGATGCCGAGCGCGCGATAGCAGGCCGGGACATCTTCGACGATGATGCGGAAGCCGTACACGTCCGAGAGCTGTTCGAAGGACAGCGACTTCGACTGCATCTTGCGAAAGACCGAGTAGGGCTTTTTCTGCCGTCCCTTGACACGCGGATTTGTCAGGCCGTTTGCGACGAGCAGATCGCGCAGTTCGGTTTCAATCTTCTTGACCAGGCCCTCGTTGCGCTTGGAGAGTTCCTCCAGCCGCTTGGTGACGGTTTCGTAGGCTTCCGGATTGATGTGGCGGAAGGACAGCTCTTCCAGCTCATCGCGCATGTCCTGCATACCCATGCGGCCGGCGAGCGGCGCATAGATGTCCATCGTCTCTTCGGAAATGCGGGCACGCTTGTCCGCCGACATATGGTCGAGCGTGCGCATGTTGTGCAGGCGGTCGGCAAGCTTGACGAGAAGCACGCGGACATCGTCGGAAATCGCAAGCAAGAGCTTGCGCAGGTTCTCCGCCTGCTTCGCCTTCTTGGTGACGAGATCGAGCTTCTTGATCTTCGTCAGGCCTTCGACCAGCCGGCCGATGTCCTCCCCGAAGAGCTCGTCGATCTCGGCGCGCGTCGCCGTCGTGTCCTCGATCGTATCGTGCAGCAGGGCGACGGCGATGGTCGACTCGTCGAGATGCATGTCCGTCAGGATCGCGGCGACTTCGAGCGGATGGGAGATATAGGGATCGCCGCTGGCACGCTTCTGCTGCCCATGCTTCTGCATGGCATAGACGTAGGCTTTGTTCAGCAGAGCTTCATTGGCATCGGGCTTGTATTTCTGCACCCGCTCCACGAGCTCGTACTGCCGCATCATCCCCGGACTACTCCAATAAAAACAAAAGCGCGCCAATCACCGATTGGCGCACACAATGGCAATAATATGCCTTAGCAATAAAGGCGCAAGATTGACGATTGGTAATCGTCGCGCGCCTTATTAGTAGTCGTCGCTCTTTTCCGGCGGCACGAGGCCTTCGATACCGGCAAGAAGCTCTTCTTCCGACATCTGGTCGAAAGTGATCGTCTCCGGCTGATCGTCCTGCTCCTCGCCTTCCGCAGCAGCAACACCGCCAGCGGCGATGAGGCTTGCCGGATCGGGCTCGGGCTCATCGATCTCGACATGCTTCTGCAACGAGTGAATCAGGTCTTCCTTCAGATCGTCCGGCGAAAGCGTTTCGTCGGCAATTTCGCGCAGCGCCACGACGGGGTTCTTGTCGTTGTCGCGATCGATGGTGATCGAGGCACCCTGGGAAATCAGCCGGGCGCGGTGGCTGGCAAGCAGAACCAGCTCGAAGCGGTTCTCAACTTTGTCGATGCAATCTTCTACTGTGACACGGGCCATTGCCTGTCCTTTACGGTCGTGATTTCTGGATTGGCACGGCGATACAGCCAAAAGCCGGCGAATTCAAGTTTTTCGTGCACCGCCAGCCTTCTGTACGGCATCCCGCTAAAAATTTCACCGGTAATTCAGCAATTCCACCAGTAGTTGCTTGGAATATGCCGAATCGTGCCCTAAATCTTTTTTTATATGAATAATTCATAAATTAAGAATTATTCTCAGTCGTCAGATTAAGCCATTGTTTTTAAGCGATGTTTGGCGGATCAAATTTGGATTACTCTAATTGGATTGGGATGCGATGTTCGACCCACGCGAAAAAATTGCACTCTTCATTGACGGCGCCAACCTATACGCTGCATCCAAGAGCCTCGGCTTCGATATCGACTATCGTAAGCTTCTGAAGGCATTTCAGAAGCGCGGATATTTGCTGCGTGCTTATTATTACACCGCACTGATCGAGGACCAGGAATATTCCTCCATCCGTCCGCTGATCGACTGGCTGGATTACAACGGCTACAAGGTCGTTACGAAGCCCGCCAAGGAATTCACCGACTCCATGGGCCGCCGCAAGATCAAGGGCAACATGGATATCGAGCTGGCAATCGACGCGATGGAGCAATCGGAGACCGTCGATCATCTTGTGATCTTCTCCGGCGACGGTGATTTTACGACGCTGGTCGAAGCGCTTCAGCGCAGGGGCCGAAAAGTGTCGATCATCTCCACGATGGCAACGCAACCGCCAATGATCGCCGACGACCTGCGCCGTCAGGCGGATCACTTCATCGACCTGCTGTCCCTGAAGAGCGAGATCGGCCGCGATCCATCCGAGCGCCCGCAAAAGCCTGTCGAGGTGGCCCCCGTAACCGACTTCGAGGGATAATCCTCAACCGAACGCTGTGAAAGCACCACTTGGGTTGGCGCCAGCCATTCCAAGGCGCCGACTTGCAGGCATCTTCGGCTGTTGGTGCCGCCAAAAGGACGGAAATCGACCTTCGGCCTTTGCCGCGGTCAGCCGTTGCCCTTCAGCAAACGGCTCTTCTGACGGTTCCAATCGCGTTCCTTCTCGGACTCGCGCTTGTCGTGCAGCTTCTTGCCCTTCGCCAGGGCTAGTTCCATCTTCGCCCGGCCGCGGTCGTTGAAATAAATTTTCAACGGGATCAGCGTCATGCCTTCACGGTTGATGCCTGCGCGCAGCCTGTTGATCTCGCGGCTCGAAAGCAGGAGCTTGCGGCGGCGGCGCGGCTCGTGATTGAAGCGGTTCGCCTGCAGGTATTCCGGCAGGTAGGAGTTGATCAGCCAGATCTCGCCGTCTTCATCCGACGCGTAGGATTCCGCGATATTGGCCTTGCCTTCGCGCAGCGACTTGACCTCGGTGCCCTTCAGAACGAGCCCGGCCTCATAAGTATCGATGATTTCGTAGTTGAAGCGGGCCTTGCGGTTTTCGGCCACAACCTTTTTTACGACGCGCTGGCTGCCTTTGGGGGCCATGACTAATTCCAATTCGGCTACGGGCGCGCAAGACCGCGCCCCTTCTCTCGTCCTTATCTAGGGGAACAGCCGAAACTTGTGAAGGCGACGCAGCCGCCTTCCGCTTCGGGTCAGTTCAGAACGCCGGCGTGACGCATAGCGGCATCGATTGCCGCTTCCGTGGACGGTTCCAGCGCCGAGATCAGCGGTGAGCGTACGGTACGGCTCATGCGCTCCAGTTTCGAGAGACCGTATTTTGCGCCGCAGACGCCCGGCTCCATGAAAATCGCCTTGTGCAGCGGCATAAGACGGTCCTGGTATTCCAGCGCCTTCTTGTAATCCCCCGCAAGCGTTGCAGCCTGGAACTCGGCACAAAGCCGCGGCGCGACATTCGCCGTTACCGAGACGCAGCCGACGCCACCATGGGCATTGAAGCCGAGCGCTGTTGCATCTTCGCCCGAGAGCTGGCGGAAGTCCTTGCCACAGGCGATGCGCTGTTCCGACACGCGTTCAATCTTGCCGGTGGCATCCTTGACGCCGACAATGTTCGAATGCGCCTTGGCGAGCGCGCCCATCGTTTCCGGTGTCATATCGATCACCGAGCGGCCGGGAATGTTATAGATGTAGATCGGCAGCTTGACCGCCTCAGCGATTGCCGAGAAATGGGCGATCAGGCCCTTTTGAGTGGGCTTATTATAATAAGGTGTGACGACAAGCACGGCATCGGCGCCGGCCTTTTCGGCATGCTGGGCCAGCTCGATAGCCTCGCGCGTATTGTTCGATCCGGCACCGGCCATAACGGGGACCCGCTTCGCGGCGGCTTCGATGCAGAGTTCGACGACGCGTTTGTGCTCTGCATGCGACAGCGTCGGAGACTCGCCTGTCGTACCGACCGGAACGAGACCACTGCTGCCTTCCTTGATCTGCCAATCGACATGCGCGGCGAAAGCAGCTTCATCCACCTGTCCGGCATCAGTGAAGGGGGTAACGAGAGCGGGAATGGATCCCTTGAACATGCATAGCTCCTCACGGCCGGTATTGACGCCTTGGCCGCATTCCTCGAATATGGGTTGCGCACCATAAAGCCGCGGAACCGCGGCGACAAGCGCGCAGGGATCCATTTAGGGCAAATTCCGATACCAAATGTGAACGAATTTTACCGGCTTCGGTAAGGTTTCCTTAAGCAGCCTCTTGCGAGAGTTAGGGCATATTTTTCTTGCGAGTCTCCGGATGAAAAGAGCTGTCCTGATTCTCTCCGCCCTCGGCGTTACGGCCGCTGCGTGGAGCAGCATCGCATCGCCGCTTCCAGACGCGGGTGTACCAGTACCCGACGTTAGGCCGATCGGCTTCGTGCCGCAAACCTCGGTGCCGGAATCGATCATGACCGGCGCCATTCCGCGCAGCACGACCGTTGCGCCGGTCAGCGGAGACCTGAAGGCCGGATTGGACGCTCTTTCCAACAAGAACCCTCAGCAGGCAATCGCGATCCGCAACGCGATGGGCAACGGCACGCTTGACCGGCATATCCTGACTTGGGCAATCGCCACGTCCGGCGCGAAGGGCGTTCCGTCGTACGCGATTGCCGGGGCGGCACAGGAACTCAAGGGCTGGCCGGGGCTCTCCAGGCTGCGCGCCTATTCCGAGCGCGCGCTCTACGATGAAAACCCTGACCCGGCTGCGGTTCTCGCCGCTTTCGGCAACACCGCACCGGAAACGACCGCCGGCGCGATTATTCTCTCGCGAGCGCTGGTCTCGGCCGGCAGACAGACGCAAGCGGCAGGATATATTCGCAAGGTCTGGCGTAGCGAAGCGCTGGACAAGGCGACCGAAGACAAGATCCTGGCGGAGTTCTCCCGGCTGCTTGGCACAGCCGACCACAAAGCCCGCATGGACTACCTCATGTATCGCGGTCGGACGGCACAGGCAAAGCGCTTCGGCGACGCGGGACAGGCGCAATCGCTCTACAGGGCGTGGTCGGCCGTCGCCGCCAGCGCTTCGAATGCTGGTGCGCTTCTCAACGCTGTCGATGGAAAATGGTCCAATGATCCGGGCTATCTGTTCGCGCGAATCGAATATCTGCGCAAACAGGATAAATATGCCGAGGCGGCCAAGCTTCTGGCGGAAATGCCTTCCAAGCGCGACGAACTCGTGAATTCCGGCGAATGGTGGAACGAGCAACGCATCGTTAGCCGCGGCCTTGTCGACCAGGGCCAGTTCAAGGCCGCCTACCGCGTTGTGGCTAATCACGTCGCCACAAGACCGGCGGACGTTGTTGAAGCAGAATTCCACGCCGGCTGGTACGCCCTGCGAGGACTGCAGGATCCCGCTACCGCCGAGACACATTTTCGCAAGATTCTTCAGGTTTCGAGCGGTCCGATCTCCGCTTCGAGGGCTTGGTACTGGTTAGGCCGCGCCGCGCAAGCTGGCGGCCAGGGCAAGTCCAGTGAGTTCTACGCAAAGGCAGCAAGCTTCCCGAGCACCTTTTACGGCCAGCTGGCGGCCGAACGGCTGGGGCGCAAGACGCTCAACGTCTCCTATCCGTCGCCGAGCGAAGAAGATCGGCAGCGCTTCCAGTCCCGCGAAGCCGTGCAGGCGATTTCGCGCCTTGAGGCCGCCGGGCATGGCTGGCGCGCGGCAAGCCTTTATCTGGCGCTGGCCGACCAGCTTCAAAGCCCAGGGGAATTGGCAATCCTCTCGGCACAGGCAGAGCGCTCCGGCGACCATCACCTTTCGCTGCAAGTCGGCAAGATCGCCTACTCGCGAGGCATCGATGTCGCCGCCCTCGCCTTTCCGGTCGGCGTCATCCCCCCGAACGCGAATATCTCCGGCTCCGGCAAGGCGCTTGCCTATGCGATCGCCCGCCAGGAGAGTGCCTTCAATCCCGCCGCTGTTTCGGCTGCTGACGCGCGCGGCCTTCTGCAGTTGCTGCCCGGAACTGCCAAAGCCGTGGCCAAGCGCCACAACATCGCCTATTCGAAGGACAAGCTGACGGCGGATGCCGGCTACAACGCCACGCTCGGCGCGCACTATCTCGGCGAGCAGATCGACGCTTTCGGTGGTTCCTATATCCTGACCTTCATCGCCTACAATGCCGGGCCGAAGCGCGTGCCGGAATGGATCGGCCGCTATGGCGACCCGCGCGGCAAGTCCATCGATGAGATCGTCGACTGGATCGAGCGCATCCCCTTCCCCGAAACGCGCAATTATGTGCAACGCGTCATGGAGAACTATGAGGTCTACAAAGCGCGGCTGGGACAAACGC
>NZ_JBNDHS010000166.1:0-6678 GCF_056755095.1 Rhizobium sp. SVR5-9E
GCCGGTTCATTCACGCTGGTGTCGGTCGCAGCCGCTTAGATGGAAAATGTTGAAATTTGATCCGTGCACCAAAGTCCTGCCAACAGCCTCGTCAATGCCCGCATGAACAAGAAGCGTCAGATGCGTTGGTCGCCGATTGGCGCTCATCGGGTTCTTCAAGTCCGAGCCGCCGTTGCGGATGGTCGACTTAAGCAGGCAAAGCTAAATCTTGCAGCGTGACCCCCAGGTTTTTCTCGCTCTCAAGACGAAATCTCGAATTAAGTGCCAAGTCTAAAATTAAGTGCCGGGCTATCTTGTTGAAACTGCTAATCCGGAATCTTACGGTTAAATGCAAAACGACATCAGGAAAGGTTGCCAAGGGAACAGTCACTGATCGGCCGATCGGTCAGAGAACTATTTTCGCTTTTGTGGCTTTTGTCGTCACCGACCATCGCAAATAGTGTCATCTCCGGACGAACGTGGCATTAATGCTGTGCTTCGAGGAAAAGCGCGATTGTCGGAGGAGTGACGATGATCAGACACAATGGAGAGCTGTTCGACCGGATGCTCGCGATCTCGCGGGCCTTTGCAGGACATATTGAGGCCGGGGCAGCATTTCGGGCAACGGCAACAGAGATCTTCAAGTTGCTGCCGCATGACCATATCGATGTCGCTGTTCTCTTGAACGGCGGACAGAGCCACATTTGCTACGAAACAGGCTACCAGACGAGCTGGAGCGAACTCGCGCTCAGCCCACCGCCGGTCGAACTGAGCCCGGTACGGGCGGTGCTGCGAGGTGAGGTGCCGTCTCTCTTGAGTGACGATGCGCTCGGAGACGAGCGGTTTCACTTTACCGGCGCCATAGACGAGCCGATCTTTACCGCCCGGTTACGCAGCCGCATCGTGGTGCCGATGCGGGCAAGGGGCGAGATCATCGGTGCCCTCAACATCAGCAGGCACGAGCCTGGCTGTTATACGCCTGCCGATCTGGAGATCGCCCAGCACTGCGCCGAATTCATCGCACCCTATATTTTCGCATTGATCCAGAGCGAGGAGGCACGCCGGGCGATGATGGCGGAAAACGATGCGCGCAATCGCGAAGAAATCCTGCGCGTCGGCGCATCTCGGCTGACCGAAGGCATGGAGCAGGAGCGGCGACGCATCGCCATGGACCTCCACGACCAGACCCTTGCCGACCTCGCCCGCGTCGTGCGCCACGTCTCTGCGCTGCATCGCCACGGGATGGCCGGCGTCAGCCAGCTTGCGGATCTCGAGCGGGAGATCGTCAACTGCCTGACGGAGCTGCGCCACATCGTGGACGATATGCGCCCGAGCGTGCTCGAGCTTTTCGGCTTGCGCGATGCCATAGAGGCCCATCTCAACCGCAGCGTCAGCCGGGCAACTCCTTCGATTGCCGTGCGGATCCATGATACCAGCGAAGGCGCCGCCGAAATGCTGCCGGAGCGCACGTTGACGGCGATCTATCGGATCGCCCAGGAAGCGATCAACAATGCAGTCAAGCACGCGGTGCCGCGCCGCATCGAGGTGCGCATGGACTCGACACCATCGCTGCTGAAGATCGTCGTCACCGATGACGGCGCCGGTTGTGCCCCGGCCGACCCGCAGGTCAATGGCGGCATCGGCCACATGCACACGCGGGCGGCGCTGATCGGTGCGCAGCTTCACATCGGCCGCTCCAGCCGCAAGGGCGGTACGCGAGTGGCAATCGAAGTGCCGCTTGGTGGCGAGACGATCCCACCCGGCGTGCTGTCGCAGGGCGCTGTGGTCCGCGCAGTGAACGCCGCTGGGAGACTCTGACATGTTGGTGTTGATTGCCGAGGATGACGGATTGCATCGCGCTTTCGTGCGCGCCACGATCGAGCACCTGTGGCCCGGTGATGTCGAGGTGATCGAGGCAGGCAGCGGCGACGTCGCAATCGATCTTGCACGACGCCGCGAGCCGCCCTACGTGGTGCTCGACCTGCAATTGCCGAAAGCGACAGGCATCGAGGTGGCGCGATCCATCTGGAGCCGTCGGGCTGATACTCAGATCCTATTCTGGTCGAATTTTGCCGACGAGTCCTATGTGCGCGGTGTCGCTCGTATCGTTCCGCCTGGCACGGTTTATGGCTATGTACTGAAATCGGCGTCGGAAGAGGGCATGCGCTCGGCCTTGCGGGGCGTCTTCGCCGAAGGCCATTGCATCATCGACCGGGAAGTGCGCGGCATCCAGCACCGTGTGCAGGATCGACTGGAAGGCATCACCGACAGCGAATATGAGAGCCTGATCGATGTCGCGCTGGGGCTGACGGACAAGGCGATCGCCGCCCGCCGCGGCCTCTCTACGCGCGGCGCGCAGGCGCGCATCCGCCATCTCTACGAAAAGCTCGGCGTCGTCATGGCCGAGGACGGGGCGGGCGAGGCCTCGCTCTTCAATTCCCGCACGCGGGCGATCTATCTGGCCTTTGCCCGCGGCCTTATCAATGTCGATGCGCTGAGGCGCGCGCAGGAGAGCCTCAACGCCTGGATAGACCAGGCTTCGGCAGCGAAGGAGCTCTGAAGATCCGAATGTGTGTTTGCACATTCAAATCTGCGTCTTCAAACGTAGCCGAACCCTTCCATCCGTGGCTAATTAGGGCACAAGCAATAACAAAGTACATGGGAGAACACGCGATGCCCTTCATCAACATTCAGATTCTCGAAGGCCATCCCCAGGAGCGTAAGGACGAGATCGCGCGTCGCGTGACCGCTGCCGTCAGCGAGCTGGCCGAACTGCCGAAAGAGGCGATCTGGGTCGTCTTCGAGGACGTCTCGTCATCCGACTGGTTCGTCGGCGGAAAATCCGTCCAATCCTCGAAGAGCTGAGCCATGGCGAGGAGCAACCGCGATCCGGGATTTGCCGACGTGGTCGGCGACGCGGCGCTGGAGACCCTGGCAAGCGGTCTCGGCTTCACCGAAGGTCCCGTCTGGCATCCTTACGAGAAATGGCTTGTCTTCAGCGACATGCCCGAAGACCGGATGTATATCCGTCGGCCTTCCGGGGCGATCGAGGATTTCCGTCAGCCGAGCAACAAGGCGAACGGCAATACGCTGGACCGCGAGGGGCGTTTGCTCACCTGCGAACATGCGATGAGCCGCGTCACCAGGTTCGAGCGTGACGGTTCGACGAGTGTCGTCGCTACACACTACAAGGGCAAGGAGCTCAACAGCCCGAACGACATCGTCGTTGCGACCGGCGGCGCGATCTATTTCACCGACCCGACCTACGGGCGGATGGAATATTATGGTGTGCCAAGGCCGCAGGATCTTTCCTTTCAGGGCGTCTATCGCGTCGATCCGGACGGTTCCAACTTGACGCTGTTGGTGGATGATTTCGCCCAGCCGAACGGGCTCTGCTTCTCGCTCGATGAATCGCGCCTCTTCGTCAACGACACGGAGCGCCAGCATATCCGGGTCTTTGCCATCTCGCCGCAGGGCGAACTCACGGGCGGGGCGGTCTGGGCCGAGACCAAGGGTGAGGGGCCGGGTGCGCCGGACGGGATGAAGATCGACAGCTGCGGCAACGTCTATTGCTGCGGGCCGGGCGGCATCCATGTCTTCGATCCGTCGGGCCACATGCTCGGCATTATCCGCACGCCAGAGCCGACCGCCAATTTCGCCTTCGGTGACGAGGATCTGAAGAGCCTCTATATTACTGCTTCGAGTTCGCTGCACAGGCTAAGGGTGCGCGTGCCGGGGTTAAGATTGTTCTGACAGCCGGGAAAACCGGCTAGCAGGAGTGGATGCCGATGGAGGATCGGCGCCGGGTGAAAGCCTTTCACTCAAGTCCAAACAACTTAGGGAGGATTGAAATGCGTAAAGTCTTTGTACTTGCCAGCCTTGCCGCACTGCTTGCATCGGGCACGGCCTTTGCCGACACGAGCGGCAAGAAGATCGCCTTCTCGAACAATTATGCTGGCAATTCATGGCGTCAGGCGATGCTTAAGAGTTATGACATCGTCACCAAGAAGGCGGTCGCCGACAAGGTGGTCGGAGCCGCCGACGTCTTTACCACTGCGGATCAGGAAGTGCCGACGCAGGCTGCCCAGATCCAAAACCTAATCCTGCAGGGATACGATGCGATCGTCATCAATGCCGCCTCGCCGGACGCGCTGAATGGCGCGATCAAGCAGGCTTGCGAAGCCGGCATTGTGGTCGTCTCGTTCGATGGTATCGTCAACGAACCCTGTGCCTATCGCGTTGTCGTCGACTTCGAGGATATGGGTAAGCAGGAAATCGAGCAGATGAAGAAGTTCCACCCCGAGGGCGGAAACCTGCTCGAGATCCGTGGCCTTGCCGGGACTTCAATCGACGATTCGATCCACAAGGGGCTGCAGGAAGGCGTCGCCGCTCATCCGGAATTCAAGATCGTCAATTCCGTAACCGGCAACTGGGACCAAACCACTGCGCAAAAGGCCGTTGCGACTGTTCTGCCGTCGCTGCCGGATATTGTCGGCGTCGTCACCCAGGGCGGTGACGGCTACGGTGCCGCTCAGGCCTTCGCCGCTGCCGGCAAGCCGCGCCCAACCATCATCATGGGTAACCGTCAGGACGAACTGCAATGGTGGAAGGAGCAAAAGGCAAAGGATGGTTATACGACCTGGTCCGCCTCGATTGCGCCGGGCGTTTCTACGCTCGCCTTCTGGGTCGCCCAGCAGGTGCTCGATGGCCGCAAGGACATACCGCATGATCTGCTGGTCCCCTATCTTGCCTTCACGCAGGATGATTTCGAGCAACATCTTCCCGAAATTCCCGTCGGCAGCGTTGCAACCAAGGAATATACACAGGCCGATGCGATCGAGGCCATCAAGGCCAACATCAAGTGATTGTTGCGCCGATGCAGGCCGAAGCCGCCCGGACCATTATCAGCCTTCACGGCGCCGAAAAGCATTTCGGCGCGGTGAAGGCGCTCCATGGTGTAGATTTTTCAGTGCAGCCCGGCGAATGCGTCGGACTTGTCGGCCACAACGGCGCCGGGAAGTCGACGCTCATTAACATGCTGGCGGGAACGCTCTCGCTAGACCGCGGCCGCATGATGGTAGGCGAGACGGTCGGGGAGCATTATTCGGTTATTCGCGCGCAAAGCCTTGGAATACGTTGCGTCTTTCAGGAACTCTCGCTCTGCCCCAATCTTTCGGTGGCTGAGAACACCCGGATCAATCATCCAGCTCTGCGCGGCTTCAGCTGGCACAAACGCGCCGCCGAACTGATTACCGGCAAGCTCGACGAGATCTTTCCAGAGCACGGCATCGATGCCTCCGATATCGTCGCAGATCTTTCGATCGGGCGACGGCAGATGGTGGAGGTTGCCCGAGCCTTCACCGTGACGGAGGAGCCGTTGAATCTTGTTATCCTTGACGAACCGACCTCTTCGCTCGATGCCCATACAGCCGGCCAGTTGCTCGCTTTCGTTCGGCGCTTCGTTGCGGCCGGCGGCAGCTGCATCCTGATTTCGCATCTGCTTGGCGAGGTGCTGCAGAATGCCGACCGCATCGTTGTAATGCGCGACGGCAAGGTCGTGGCGGCCGATGCGGCACGTGCCTATGACCGTGACCGGCTGGTCGCGACCATGGGAGGGGCTGCCCATCGCGAGAAAGGCGCAGCGCAAGCCGTCGCCGTCAAGCCAAAAGGTAGTCCGCGCGTGCGGGCCCGCCCAGCGCGTCAGGGCGACGGCGCCGAACTTGTTGCCCTATCAGGATCCATTGTCGGGCTTGCCGGGCTTGCCGGCCACGGCCAGACCGATCTGTTGCTGGCAATCTTCAACGCTTCCCGGCGCGGCAAGATCGGCATCGAGGTGACGGCGCCGGTTGCCCTTGTCGCCGGCGACCGGCAGTCGGACGGCATCTTCCCGCAATGGTCGATCGCCGAGAATATCGGCATTCGATCGCTGAGGCGGCTACGTGCCGGCCTACTCATCTCGCCGAAGCGCGAGGCTGAGCTTGCCAATGCCTGGAAGCGCCGGATCGGCATTCGTACCCCCGATACGGCCAACAATATCCTGTCGCTTTCGGGTGGCAACCAGCAGAAGGCGCTCTTTGCCCGCGCGCTTGGCTCCGACGCCGAGATTATTCTGATGGATGATCCGATGCGGGGCGTCGACATCGGCACCAAACTCGAAGTTTACGATCTCATCCGCCAGGAGGCCGCCAATGGCCGCACCTTCATCTGGTATACGACCGAGACGGAAGAGCTCGACAATTGTCACCATGTTTACGTCTTCAAGAACGGCCGCATCGTCGCCAACCTGACGCGCGACGAGCTGACCGAGGAGAAGATCATCCAATCATCCTTCGTCGAGGCAAGCTGAGATGGCATTCATTTCGCTGAACAATTCCGTTATGCGGCCTGCCCGCAGCAGCGCCGGAAGGGCACGCACCCTGCGCGCCATGCTGCCGGCGCTCTCACTGGCTCTCGTGCTTCTTGCGATCGGCTGGCTCAATCCGCGCGCCATCTCCTATTTCGGCTTCAGCCTGATGCTGAACCTCTCGATCCCGATTGCGCTCGCCACCATCGCGCAGATGTTCGTCATCGCCGGGAACGAGCTCGATCTATCAATCGGCACCTTCGTCGGTTTCGTGGGCTGTGTCACCGCCACCTGGCTGCGCGAAGCACCGCTGCTCGGTGTGACCGTGCTGCTTGGTTCGATTTGTATCTATGCGC
>NZ_JBNDHS010000167.1:0-6558 GCF_056755095.1 Rhizobium sp. SVR5-9E
CTGAATTACGAGGGGCAGCCGCTTCCCCGCGATCATGGCGGCCCGGCACGACTCCTCGTCCCACACCTCTACTTCTGGAAGTCCGCCAAGTGGGTAAACGGGCTCCAATTTACCGAACGCGACGAGGCAGGCTTCTGGGAATTGCGCGGATATCACATTTACGGCGACCCGTGGCGCGAGCAGCGGTACACCAATGACTGAGGGTGGCCCGCGACCGGCGTCTTGGCAGACATGCATCATCGCCGAGATCATTCAGCAAACGCCAAGCATCAAAAGCTTCTTCCTGCGACTCAGCGAGCCATTTGCGCATATCGCCGGTCAACACGTTGATGTGCGATTGACGGCTCCGGACGGCTACGTGGCGATGCGGAGTTATTCGATCGCCTCCTCACCGAGTGCCTCGAATATCATTGAGCTTGCGGTCGAACGCCTCCCGGACGGTGAAGTCTCTCCGTTTTTCCATGACATTGCGGCTGTGGGCGACGAAATCGAACTGCGTGGCCCGCTCGGCGGCCACTTCCTGTGGCCCGAACGTTCAACCGCACCGGTATTGTTGGTCGGGGCGGGGTCTGGTGTCGTGCCGCTGATGGCGATGATCCGGCGACGCGGCGACCTGGCGCAGACTGTGCCGACAGCGCTGCTCGTGTCATCTCGGACACAGCGCGACGTGCTGTTCGCCGATGAGCTGTTCTCATTGGAAATGGCTGACCCGACATTCAAGTTGGCGCTGGCGATTACTCGAGAGGCCCCAGCGCGCGCCTGTGACTTTGCGCGACGCATCGATAACGCGATGGTGGCCGAGTTAATTGCCCGGCTCCATCACATGCCTGCGCATGTATTCATCTGCGGATCAAACCCCTTCGTCGATATCGCGGCCGATGGAGCGTTAATGGCAGGGTTGGACGCCGCGGTGATCAAGACCGAACGATATGGCGGCTAGCGACGCCGCTTTCATGACACGCTCACACAATGGAAGGAAAGCTCTATGACATCGCAGGATAACGCACCTAAGCTCCGCGAAGTTGTCGTCGCGAGCGACCCCACCAACCATGGCGCAATGGTTGGTCATGTCGACACATCTCAGTTTGCTATCGGCGGTCCAGATGGAGTCGGCCACGTATCTCCCGGTCCCAATCCTTATGACCTTCTTAGCGCATCTCTCGCCGCATGCACCGCTATGACCGTTCGTTTTCAGGCTCGGCGCCATAAACTTCCGCTGGAGCACGTGGAAGTGGGCGTCAGCTTCTACCACGGCGCCCAGGGCGAAAGGGATTCGTTCCAGCGCACTCTCGTGCTAGACGGAGAACTCGACGCGCAACAGCGCGCATTCTTGCTGGAGGCCGCAAACCTCTGCCCCGTTGGCGAAATTCTCGGCATTAGTGCGGATATTCACACACGCGTGGACGCCACTACTTCCGGCCCCAACGCGAGCGCTCAGGCTAGCTATGAGGATGTTCTGGGTGAACTACAGATCCCATATGTCGATGCGGATTGAGCTTACTCATGCCGTCGATCACCGCACTTGGGACGAAACGAGGATGACCTACCGCTCACCCCAATAATAGGTTAATCAAGCAGACGGCCTCTCGAAAAGTGAGAGAAGATGGATCGTTTGGAAGCAATGGAATATTTCATCGCCGCGGTTGAAGCCGGGAGCTTCTCCGCGGCTGGGCGCCAGCTGAACGTTCCTCTTCCCACGGTCAGCCGCAAGGTTGCTGATCTCGAGGCTCATCTCAACACCCAGCTCCTTGTTCGCTCGACACGAAAGCTGGCGCTGACGGAGGCGGGAGTTTCCTATCTAGCCGCATGCAAACGCATTCTCGATCAGGTTGACGAAGCCGAATCTCAAGCCGCTGGAGAGCATAGCGTTCCGCGCGGCGGTCTTAAGATCACGGCTCCGATCGTCTTCGGTCGGCTTTATGTCGTCCCGGTAGTGACCGCGTTCTTGGCCGAATATCCACAGATAAGTGTCTATTTGACGCTGTCAGATCGTACGCTTGACCTCGTTGATGAGCACGTCGATCTCGCCGTTCGGACCGGGATGTTGTCTGATAGTACGCTCGTCGCGACTAAGGTTGGTGAAATTCGTCGGGTCGTGTGCGGCAGTCCCGCCTATTTTTCGGCGCACGGAACGCCGAAGACGCTGGACGATTTGGCGAAGCATATGTGTGTCACCTACACAGCGCTCGCCTCAGGGTCGACCTGGATTTTCAACCCTCGAGACGGCAAGCCGAGCCGTGGAGTCCGTCCTCAGTGCCGATTGAAGATCAATACTGCGGAAGCGGCGATAGACGCTGCCGTTGCGGGTATCGGGGTTACGAACGTCCTCTCATATCAAGTCGTCAAGCCAGTCTCCGAGGGGAAGCTGTCCCTCATCCTCCAAGATTTTGAGCCCGAACCGACTCCGGTCAATATTATTTACGCCCGGCAGGCGCTCTTGCCATTGAAAATACGCCTCTTCATCGATTTCGCCGTTTCGTATCTGCGCAAGTCCCTGGACGACGATCTCGCAAAGCTGAGATAAGGTCGTGGAAGCGGCATGAGTCTAGGATTGGCGTTGAGCGATGGAATCTCGCTCATATCGTGTGAGAATATGTGAAATTTGCATTTCAGCACTACCGCCACACCGCCGCCACGCCCAGTGTCGATAAGGAGCCCGCCGAAAACGGTGAGGATAACCACAATGCGACTCCAGGACGAACTCGACGCGCTTAAGGACAGGGATCACGAAAACACCCCCCCGCATATTTGGCGTGTCCGCCAGGAGGCTATCAACGATCTGGTCTCCTCGGGTATCGCCGAAAGAGCTATTCACGCCGGAGACCAAGCTCCAGGATTCCGCCTGCGCGATCCCGATGGCAACGTGATTTCATCCGACGACCTTCTAAACAGGGGTCCAGTTCTCATTGTTTTCTATAGGGGCGGATGGTGCCCCTATTGCAGCCTCAATTTGCGCGTGATCCAGACTGTCGCGTCGCAACTCCACTCATTGGGGGCGTCGATCGTCGCGATTTCTCAACAGTCCGCGCACGAGAGCCGCTCTACTGAGCGAATGAATGGCTTATCGTTCCCCAGCCTCGTCGACCGCGGCGGGAAGGTAGCTCGCGCGTTCGGCCTGCGTTGGAAGCTGTCCCCAGAGTTGCGCGCCACTGAAATAGAATCCGGTCTCGACCTCGCCGCCGTGAATGGGGAGTCGAGTTGGACACTAACGATGCCAGCTCTGTACGTAATAAGACCAGATGGGATCGTCGAGTACGCCGATATCAGCCCCAACTACACCCGACGCTGCGACCCAACCGAGCTCTTTCCAATCCTTAGCCATATTCGCGCATGCCTGATGCACTGATCCTCGACGCTTAGCCCGCTCTGGATTCCACAAAGCGTGTCCGCCCGTCCATGGATGCCCGACGCGGGTTTCATCGCGACGGCACCGGTGGCAACGTAGCTTTCGGATATAGCGCCCCCGCGTGATGCTGCATTGCCATCGCGCGGGCTCAGTAGTGACCGAAACAGTTGACGGTGAACACCAATGGAGCTCCACCAGGTACGGTACTTTCTAGCTGTCGCAAGCACGCGCAACTTCACGCGTGCTGCGGAGATGTGTAACGTCACGCAACCGGCACTGACCAAGGGCGTGCAAAAGTTGGAGCAGGAACTTGGGGGCGAGCTCATCTACCGAGAACGTCAACTTACCCACCTCACTGACTTGGGCAAGGCGGTGCTGCCCATGCTTGAGCGCGCACTTGCATCGACTGAGGCTGTTCGACGCCGAGCGCGTGAGTTTCAGCAAAAGGAAGTAGCTCCCTTAACGATCGGTCTCGCCCCATCCATTTCCGCATCGCTCGTTCTCGAGCCCATCGCTGAGATTCGCAAATTCGTCCCCGGCCTCCATGTCGAGCTTCGAGAAGAGCAGCCAAGCCGCCTTGTCGAGCTTCTGCTGGAGGGCGAAGTAAATGTCGCCTTGGTTGGTGATCTCGACGAGAGACCAGAAAGAATCGACGATTGGGCGCTGTTCGAGGAGCGCTATGTCGCCGTTCTCGCTTCGTCGCATGAACTTGCCGATCTTCCGGAGATCGGAATCGAAGCGCTTCGCGAAGCCATTATCCTTGAGCGCACCTATTGTGACGTGGCTCCGAAATTTCGCCGTCTCTGCTTTGCCGACGCGCCGCCGCCGCATCCCAACCATCGCAGCTGCCACGACTTGCACCTGCAGCATTTGGCAGAGGCGGGATTCGGGATAGTCCTCGCTCCCGAGCATATGCCGCGGTTACCCTCCCTAAAGGCGCTTCCGATCGAGGGAGATCCGGTATGGCGAGAGGTCCGGCTTCTTGCGGTGCAGGGCCGACGCTACTCACCCGCGCTTGACGCCTTCGTAAAGGTCGCGCGGTTGCGCGACTGGTCTCTTCACACGGGATCGCCTCTCCAAACCGAGCGTCACAGCCACCTCGAAGCGACCGGTATGTCCGCATGAGTCCACATATTGCCCATTTCTTAAGATACCCGGTATGCCGATGACCGTCGAATTGATGTCTGACCACTTAACCAGGACCCTCAATCAAGTCCGTAACGAGCTCATGGACGGGTTCAGTGACGCCGACCGGGAATCCTACCTCTTTCTCGTCGATTGGCTCCGCAAGGCAGACATCGCGTCGCACGCATTGCAGGTTGGCGACGCGGCGCCGGATTTTCTTCTACCCGACGCAAATGGACGCCTTCATTCGTCCGAACAGCTTCGTGGTGAAGGGCCGCTTGTGGTTAGCTTCTACCGGGGGGGATGGTGCCCATTCTGCAACGCTGAGCTTCGCGCTCTTCAGGCGGCCAAGGCCCAATTTGATAGTCTGAAGGCGAACCTTGTCGTGGTGTCTCCCGAGACCCGTGATCTGCCGAGGCAGCTGAAACGGCAGTTGAACCTCGACCTGACGATGCTCGCGGACGTCGACCATGGCGTGGCAATATCTTACGGCGTCCTATTTCGTGTCCCTGACGAAACCAAGGCACACTACGCGGGGCAGGGTTACGACTTCGGGCACCGTCATGGATCGACGGAGTGGATGCTGCCAATTCCGGCGACTTTCGTGATCGATCAAGACGGCATAATCAGAGACTCCTTCGTCGAGCCTGATTTTACGATCCGCCAAGAGCCGTCCGACATCCTCAACAGAGTTCGCCAACTTGCCGGATCTCAGGTTGAGGATGCTTCCGCATCCGACGAATGATGTCGCCCAGAGCTCCCGAACCGCCATACTAGCTAAGCAGCACTCCATGAAAATCGATTTGTCGGGCAAAACCGTAATCGTGACCGGCTCAACGAGCGGTATCGGTCTTGCCATTGCCAGGCGGCTTGCGGGAACGGGCGCGAGCGTCGTCGTGAATGGTCGGTCGGAAGCCCGCGTGGACGCCGCGGTCGTGTCGATCACGAAGTCGTACCGTTTGCTAGGGTGCGCGGGGTCGCCGCGGATGTGTCGACGGCATTGGGCTGCGCGAAGTTGGTTGAAGCGGTGCCGAGCACCGACATCCTGATCAACAATTCCGGTGTTTTCGAGCCGAATAATTTCTTCGACATCACCGACGAAGACTGGACGGGCTTCTTCGAAGCGAACGTGATGTCGGGTGTGCGTCTGTCACGCGCTTACATCAAGGGGATGCTCCAGCGTAATTGGGGACGTATCGTTTTCGTCCCGTCGGAATCCGCGCTGAACATTCCGACGGAGATGGTTCAATACGGTGCAACCCAATCCGCGCAGCTTGCTATCTCGCGGGGGCTTGCAGAATTGACCAAAGGTACGGCGGTTACCGTCAATTCTATGTTGCCGGGGCCGACTTCGTCTGAAGGCGTCGAGACCTTCGTGAAGGAACTCGCGAAAGAGAATAGACAACCGGAAGAGGAAGCCGTAGCGCTCCTCGTCAAGCAGCATCGTTCGACGTCGTTGATCCAACGCTTCCCAGTCGTCTGATTGGTCGGCCGGGCAGCGACGGCGCCAACAGCCGATACTTTCAAACTCGCTCCGGGTCACTGGCCATCTCCTGTGAGTGTGGTGTGTTTCAAAAAAGCCGGAAACAACGCCGGCGCTTTCATCGCGATGGGCATTTAACCCGGATCGACGCGCGCGAAAGCGGCTCCGTTGTCGGGCATCGCGGTTCGCCGCATGGCGTCAGCCGTCGAATCCCGACCCAGCGGCACATCCGCTTCGCGATGATCTGCTCCGCCGTAATCGATGACGTTCGATAACCTTCAATGCCCATCCGCCAACGCTCCTTTCGACGCGAGAAGCAGACGTCTGTACCGCGCCGTTGATTTTTTGCGCACCAGGTCGGTGGCATCAATTCCATAGCCAAAGGTCATTGGACCATCGCGTTTCGCCGGTCCTATTTTCGCTCGTCTGCAAAGGAATTCGGAAGATGAAGACCTACTACACAGGCAGGTGGACGATGAGGGCAATCTTTGTGACGGACCAGGTGGCGGGAACGACCGGCCGGCGCTGTCCAGATCGGCCGGTCGCGTCCTATCAGCCGTGCCGAGGGCAATCCGGGAACCTACCCATGGCTCCTCGCATGTGA
>NZ_JBNDHS010000168.1:0-6293 GCF_056755095.1 Rhizobium sp. SVR5-9E
GCTGCAGAACCGCATTTCGTTGAAGATAGCTGATCAACGACACGAGATGGCGCGCTCTCATGATGGATGGCATACCTTGGAGGTATCTGGGGCCTGCGAAGGAATGACTTACAAGTTCGTCCTTCAGGACGAACTTGAGGTTCCAGATCCGGCCTCCCGCTTCCAGCCCCAGGATGTCCACGGTCCGAGCCAGGTCATCGACCTCGAATCCTATGGATGGCTCTCCCGCGGGTGGTCAGGCCGGCCGTGGGAGGAGATGGTAATCTACGAGCTCCATATCGGCGCTTTCACCGAAGACGGGACGTTCCTCTCCGCCATCCAGCGTCTCGACCATCTGAAGGATATCGGCGTCACCGCCATTCAGATTATGCCAGTCGGCGACTTTCCGGGAAGCTACGGCTGGGGCTATGACGGTGTCCTGCCCTATGCCCCGGACAGCAGCTATGGACACCCTCAGGATCTGATGAAGCTGGTCGATGCAGCCCATGAACGCGATATCTGCGTTTTCCTCGACGTGGTCTACAATCACATCGGACCGGACGGGAACTACATGCCGGCGTACGCGCCACTGTTCAGCGACCATCACAAGACTCCGTGGGGCAACGGCATCAACTACGATGGCGATGCCTCGAAGCCGATACGGGAATTCGTCATCCAGAACGCAATCTACTGGATCACGCAGTTCAAGCTCGATGGGCTTCGCCTGGATGCGGTACATGCAATCAAGGACGATAGCGAGGAGCATTTACTCCACGAGCTTGCACGCCGTGTCCGAGCAGCGGCCGGAGACAGACGAGTTCATCTCATTCTGGAAAACGAGGACAACAACAGCGATCTCCTGAAGAGGGCTCCTGACGGTGAGGCCAGCCTCTTCACTGCTCAATGGAACGACGACGTGCACCACGTGCTGCACATCGCGGCGACCGGCGAGACGTTCGGATATTATGCGGACTACGCAAATAATCTGGACAAAATCGGACGTGCGCTGGCGGAAGGATTCGTCTTCCAGGGCGAGCACATGCCCTATCGAGGCCAAGCGAGGGGCAAGCCAAGTGCCGAGCTCCCGCCGACCGCGTTCATCTCCTTCGTTCAGAATCATGATCAGATCGGCAACCGAGCTATGGGCGACCGGATGATCACTTCGCATCCCATCGAGGCCGTCAAGGCGGTCACGGCAATATACTTACTGGCTCCACAAATCCCGATGCTGTTCATGGGGGAGGAATGGGGATCGCAGGCACCCTTCCCCTATTTCTGCGACTTCGCCGAGGAACTCAGTGAGACGGTAAAAAAGGGCCGGCGTGAAGAGCTTTCGCGACTGCCTGGGTTCGATGCGGAAGAACTGCTCGATCCGACGGCGTGGTCGACATTCGTTTCGGCGAAGCTGGATTGGTCAACCCTGAGCGGTGCCTTCTCGTCGGAGATGCTTGATTTTTACAAGGCGCTTCTTGGGATCAGGCGCCGACGTATCGTTCCCTTGCTGAAGAATGCCGGTGGAAAGAGCGGGAGCTTCGGCAACGAAGGTAGCGTACTGAAAGTCGACTGGCGTCTGGCGAACGGCGTCCGGCTTCACCTCTTGACGAATTTGGCGGACACAGAAGCGTCGATCGTTCCGCCGGAACTTGCAGAGGACATCCTCAAGCTGGGCTCGGTTAACGCGAACGCCATGGCGCCCTGGTCTGTCATCTGGAGCATGAGCCAATGAACACGCCCACGTCCACATACAGGTTTCAGTTCCGGAACGGCGTAACGTTTGAGATTGCCGCAGAGTCCGTTCCATATCTTAAGGAACTCGGCATCAGCCATCTCTATGCGTCCCCAATCTTTTCCGCCACCAGTGGGTCGACGCACGGCTACGATGTTACAAATTGTAACGAGATCGACTCCGCCATCGGCGGGCGTAAAGGCTTTGAGCTTTTGAGCGCCCAACTGAAGGAGGCAGGTCTCGGCCTGATCCTTGATATCGTGCCAAATCATATGGCTGCATCACCCGAGAATGCCTGGTGGGGCGACGTCCTCAAATTCGGCAGCCAGAGCGCCTATGCAAATTATTTCGATATCGACTGGACCGAGCGGCTTACGTTGCCGATCCTCGAAAAGCGTTTTGAAGACGCGCTTGCCGACGGAGAATTCGAGCTGCGCCGCGATCGGGATGGGGACGAGTGGCGCCTTGCCTATCGCGAAACGTTGCTGCCTCTTGCCCCAGAAAGCGCCAAAGCTGTCTCGGATCCCAAGGACCGGTTGCAAATCGCCGCGGTCCACGATGCGCAGCATTGGCAGCTCACCCATTGGAAACAGGCGGCAAGACATCTCAGCTACCGGCGCTTCTTCGAAGTGACAGGGCTCGTGGGCCTGCGGGTCGAAGATGAGAAGGTATTTCTCGACAGCCATCGGCTGATCCTCGAACTCGTGCGCGCTGGCCACGTGCAGGGCTTGCGCCTCGATCATATCGACGGTCTCGCCGATCCGGCTGCCTATCTCAGCCGACTGCGAGAGGCCGTCGGCCCGCACGTCTTCATCGTGGTCGAGAAGATCCTCGGCCATGGCGAGAGGCTACCGCAAGATTGGCCGGTGCAGGGCACCACGGGATATGAGTTCATCACCGCCCTCAGTACCCTCCTCATTGATGCCGGCGGGTTCGACGAGCTTGGCTCGTCCTATGCAATGGTGTGCCCGGAAACGTCCGACTTTTCCGCCGGCCTGCGTGCCGCGAAATCGTTGATGATCGAACGCAACTTCGAAGGCGAGACGGCAAGGCTCGTCCAGCTAGTCCGCACCGCACATCCGGAGCTACAAGAAAACGATGTTGCGGAGGCAGTCCGGGAACTTCTCGTAGCCTTCCCCGTCTACAGGACCTACGGGAACAACGGACCATTGAACCAGCAGGACTCCGGAGTTCTTGAAACGATTCTGTCGGAAGCGGCAAGACATGTTTCATGTCGCTCCACCCTCGAATCCATCGCAACCTTGATCAGGACCGGCTCTCATCCAGAATTCCGTGCTCGCTTCCAGCAGCTGAGCGGCCCCGTCATGGCCAAGGCGGTGGAAGACACCCTCTTCTATCGTCACAACAGGCTGCTGGCGGCCAACGAAGTTGGAGGCGAACCGAATCTCAAACCGGGCGGGATCGAGACGTTCCATGCGTTGATGCAGGCGCGCGCCCAGTTCCAGCCCCACGGTCTGTCGGCGACCTCAACGCACGACACCAAGCGCGGCGAGGACGCCCGCGCCCGACTGTATGCATTGAGCGAGGAGCCGGATCTCTGGCGGCGCGGCTTCGAACGGTGGCGGGATATGAATGATCGCCACAAACTGAATTTAAACGAGAGACCTGTACCGGAACGCAATACGGAGTGGATGCTTTACCAGGCGCTTGCAGGCATCTGGCCCGAAGACTTCCGGAATGGCGCCGTGGAAGGATTGACGGACCGTTTCGTAAATTATGTTGAAAAGGCCGTCCGCGAAGCCAAGCTCGCGACAAGCTGGAATGAACAGAATTCCGCCTACGAAGAGGCGGTAAAGACCTATGCCGCGGCGCTGACCTCGTCGTCGAACCTGTCCTTCCACGAAGACTTCGCGAGGGTGCTGACGTCGATTATTCGAGCCGGATACATGAACAGCCTCTCTCAAACCCTCATCAAGCTCACAGCGCCCGGCATTCCCGACATTTATCAAGGCACAGAAGGATTCGATTTTAGTCTCGTCGATCCCGACAACCGTCGTTCCGTCGACAGGAAAGAACTCTCGCGCCGGATGGCCGAAGATCAACCCATGACGAAGCTGAGCATGCCGGCCCTGAAGCAGCGCATCATTCAGATTGGCTTAAGGCTGCGGAACCGAAAGCCGGAGCTCTTTCTAAAAGGGAATTACCTGCCGCTCGCGGTCACCGGCCGACGGAAAAGTCATGTCCTCGCGTTTGCTAGAGAACGCGACGGCGACCACTCCATAACGATAGTTCCGAGACTAATGGCCGCGTGGCTAGATCTTGGTGGTCAGCTTGCCGATCCCGGGTTCTGGGAAGATACAAGGATTTCCCTGCGTTCCGGCTTTGGCGGCCCCAAACGTGACTTGCTCAATGGGAAGGTCTTTGAATGCCATGGTGAACTGGACTTACCCATGGTGCTGGCGGCGCAGCCTGTGGCTCTGATTGCTCCTGCTTCCTGAGCGCCAAATCCTTAGTATCTAAAGCAACAAACAAGGCCCTCCTGCCTCTGCCGCGCCTTCGAGATGTGATCGTGATGGGACATATCCTGCACGACTGGGATCTCGCCGAGAAGAAGCTGCTGCTGGAAAGGCCTTTGCCGCGCTGCCGAAAAGGCGGGGCGGTGATCGCCTCTGACCCCGTCATCGATGACGAGCGCCGCGAGAACGCCTTTGGGCTCCTGATGAGCCTGAACATGCTAATCGAAACCCCCGGCGGGTTTGTCGCGCCGCATCAAAAACGCTCAGCTCTCGCCACCCATATCCATCGTATCCGCGCCATGGCGCACTGGAAGGCCGTGACCGGCGCGCATGCCTGACTTTGCAGGTGTCACACCATCTTCGATCAGTGATGAAACAACGTGACATCGCCTGCAACGCTAATTCCCCAGATTATCCTGCCGGCCTCAGTCCATCAAAAAAGCCACCTTCTAAGATCAATACTACGCACGAAAAGCACGTAACCAAAGAAGTCAAAGATCAATTTTTCCATTCAGCGTCGACGATTACGTACATTAACAGGAATATTGTAATATGTTAGCGAATAAATCTCTGATTATTAAAACATGAATCATACATAATACGTCGGGGCTATTTTCGCTCCCTTGAAACGAGGCTATACTTGCTGCGTGAACCGAGCGGGTGGCAGCGGCTTCGTTGACGCCTCCTAGTGTTATGGCGCGGAAGCCGCCCTTTGTAATCCATGGCAGTGTCGCGCGGAGACAAGTCCATGCGGATCCGTACTGTTTTTGCCGCGGTAATAGCCATATTCCTGTTAGACGGATACGCGGCAGGCCAGGAGCCGGCGGACTTCCTGGCGTTGCAGGGCGAAAAGGTTCCGCTCTCGATTAACTCCAGCCGGATCGGCGTTCTCGCCCGCGAAGAGGCTACATTCGAGAAGATCAGGGAGTTCACGGACAGCCGTGGGTACAAAATCGCGGACCAATTGCCGGGAGGACTGTACATCCTCGATATCGGCCGCAGGCAGGAGCGGGCTGAACTGGTTCAGCTTCCACGCACCCTGAAGCGGGAGGGCGGCGAGCTGATAGCGCAAGCCGGGATTGTCGGGACAGCATCTGGCATCGACAACCCGCTCATCATCACCGACGACCTCATCGTTCAATTCAGGCCGGAGCTGTCGGGCGAGCGGATACGGGATCTGGTCGCCCAAAATTCGGTGTCGATCGTAGAGGCGAGTATCTATTTCGCGAACCAGTTTGTCTTGCGGGTCGACGACACCTCGAAGGCCGACGCTTTGCAGATTAGCGCCCGGTTTCAATCAATGACCGATCTCGTTGAGTTTGCGCATCCCGACTTCATCACCGTTGTCGAGCCACACGAATTCGTGCCGAACGACCCGCTGTTCGGACACCAATGGCATCATCGCAACACCGCGCAGGGCATGGGTGAGGAGGACGCAGACATCGACACGTCGCTGGCGTGGGATATGGAGCAAGGTGCGGCCGCTACAACGATTGCGATTATCGACTTCGGCTTCGAGGTAACACATCCCGACTTGCAGCCCAATGTGGTAGGCGGCTGGGATTTCGTCCAGAATGACAACGATCCCTCGGGGCCTGATATAGCCAGCGGCAGCAGGCATGGCACGGCCGTAGCCGGGGTCGCCGCAGCAAGAGGCAACAATTCGGCCGGTGTCACGGGCAGCTGCCCTCAATGCAATCTGATGCTGCTCCGCATAGGCGCGTCATCCGCTGCTTCGACAGTCGCCGCGGCAATCGGCTACGCTGAGAACCACGGTGCAGCAGTCATATCGAACAGTTGGAGCTATCCTGCGGCTCCGGCGCTCGAAAATGCTCTGAACAGTGCGGCAACTTCGGGCCGCGGGGGACTGGGCAGCGTCGTCTTGCTTGCCATGCGAAACTTGCACGTCGACGATTGCAGCTCCTCCCGCCTTCCGTCGCTGGACAGTGTGATCGCGGTGGGGCGCTCGACCAACCGAGATTTGCTCGACGATCTTTCCCCCTTCGGAACATGCTTGGATCTCTTGGCTCCGACAGCCTGGCTGTCAACGATCTCTTCGGGCAGAGGAACGTTGTGGATCACCTCAACCGACATGTTGGGCACTGCAGGAT
>NZ_JBNDHS010000169.1:0-5832 GCF_056755095.1 Rhizobium sp. SVR5-9E
GAGACAATCTGCTCTTGCCCCAAACGGAGGAGCGCTCTCATGTCTCTTTTCGAACTACTTTCCTATACAGACGATGAGATTGACCTTGTCGCCATGGCATTGAGCCGCTGGTCGGAGAGAAACCGTGTCAATCTCCAAAGCGAACGAGGCTGGGAAGCGCTCCAGGCGGCCGTCGCCCTCGTAAGTACGGGCGTCAAGGCACCAGAGGAGATCGGCGCAAGACTCGATGAGGTTTGCGCGCCACCCGCCGCTGGTTACCCTTCTTCTCTTACTGATAAGTCAAAAGCTAACTGACGAACCCGCTTCGGCCGAGGTTCGGAACTTACCCACGACGCCGTCGTTACTGCTCACCATTTCACGAGGAGCGGTTATGAACGACGAGCCCTGGGCCACGACTATTGAATTGCAATTGCGGCCGGGCGGTCAATCCTACGTCATCACAGGAACACGGGCAGCCTTGACATTGCTGACAACCCGGTGGCCGACGACGTCCGGTCCGGCTTTCTTTCGTGCACAAGAAGTTTGTCTGGCGGCGCTCGACAGTCGGATGACTCACGAGGCAGCACGAGCCGCTTTTATTGCCGCCGCCAGAGAAGCTGGCCTATGGATCCGATATTGATCGTGGCTTTCCAGCAGCGGCCATAGCCGGCCGTTTGGTGTTCCAGACACAGCAGAAAGGCCTCGCGCAGACGAACCGGCGGAATCATCAATGAGCGGACCGGAACGATGCGGCTTCCTTATTCGTTTTCTGCATCGGATCGGTTGCGCGATCCCTGAATGCTGATGAAAACTAGCCCTGCTTCGGCAGGGCTTTTTTTGGGGGTACGTCAACGGACCGAAACGAACAGCCGTTCGGCTCGTTGATGAGGCGGAATGCGCCAGGCATTACCCCGCCAGCGCATCCAGCCGGCGAATGCTGGCCACCTTACCCCGCCCCCACCTGCGGGGTCCTTTTGTCCGTACGGTATCGAACGGGAACGCTCACTAATGCCGATCGTTGATAGGTGGGCCGCGCGGTAGACTTCCTTACCTCAGTCGCCAGTGATGCTGGAGTCGCAGCCGTCATCCTGGTGCCGCGCGGTTTCCATGTCCCTTAATTGCCCCGCTTCGGCGGGGTCTCTTTTCTCCGTACGCTAGCGGACCGGAACGTTCGCTGGCGTCGATTGGTTATCGATATGACCGCGCGGCAGCCCTCCTGTTAAACGCCAGCGATATTTGACCCATCGTCCTGGTACCGCGCGGTCACCCAAGTTGGAGGACAAAATAAATGCGAGCACTGAACCTGATCACGCTACTGCTGGTTATTATTGGCGGCATCAACTGGCTGCTTGTCGGCATCGCCAACGTTGACTTAGTTGCCTCCCTCTTCGGCGGACGCGACAGCGCCGTATCGACCATCGTCTATATCCTCGTCGGACTTTCCGCGCTGTGGCAGCTAGTGCCGTTTATCAGGGCCATTTCGATCGGGGAAACGGCAGCCGAGGCAAATGCGAGTCGCTTCGACTAGCGCCGAGAATAATTGTCGGCGATGTTCGGCATTTTCCCATGATTGTCTAGCGGGCATCAGACCTTAAGTCCTTGAGCGCCTTTGCCCCAGGATGGCATGCTGGAAAGCACGGCGGCCGAAACAAGCCCCAAATTGGTCGAGGCCGTGCTCTGCGACAGGGCTCTTCCTTCTTTGACACTTAGGACGAGCCCTAGCCGTACCCCTGCTCTAGGGGACCTATGAGGCGCGGCAAGGGCTCGCTATTCCGTAGGGCGAGCGCTTGGATCCTAACCCTTATTGATTATTGACCAGCCGGCTTCCAGGAGCTTTATTTTAAAGCGCTGTAGCCCCCAAGCACAGCCGTGGCCGCGTTACCCAATATCCGCGGTCGCCATTTAGACAAGGGGCTCGCCATTTTTGAACCTTTTGGACGAGCCCCTTCGTCGTATTAAGGCCGGACGATCGGCGTTCGCCACAAGGTCTTGTTCGCCCTTCCCTACGCATCATCAAGCTTGCTGCTCAGCACCTCGACGCGGGTTGCGACCTTGTTGATGCTCTCTATCGCGATGTCGAGCTTCCCCCAAGGGATTCCACGACGCGATCAACGCGGGAGTTTGCCGCTTCTATGCCGTTCTTGTTTTCCGCCGTCGCCTCAAGCGCTCTTGTCACCTGAAATGAAAGCGGTGGTATTTGCGATACCTGCTGCTGCGTGTCGTCGAGAACCTTCTGTGTCCGTTCCTGAGCGTTCTGGATATCGGCGATATCTCGATTGAGGCTGACCCATACCCCGCCGATGATGAACGCGTTGAAAAGAGCTGCGCCGATGATGGCGATGAAATGCGCCGGGTTGATCTTCGGCTTCTCGACGTCGATGTGCATGGTGTCTCCGTTCATTCCTGCGCGCCCTGCCCTTCAATGCGAATGCGATTATCAGCAGCCCTGTGATCTGCCGAAGCGGTTATGTGATGCGACTTGGTTTGCGAATGGCCTATCCGTTTTCAGGATCGTCACAGAAGTCTCAAGGCTTGGCTGAAGGAAGAGACTTGACCATTGATCTTTCCTTTTTCGGCAAAGCGTTTGATCGCGGCTTCCAGGGCGACGGTTGCGGCCTGCTGGCGGCCTTCAGAGCGCCCGACGAGGATTGCAGGGTAAATGGCGACGAGAGCGCCCAACGCCGCTCCCGCTCCAATCTTGAGCCATTCAGGCAGCAGCTTGAGCATTGACCGCCACCTTCAGATCGAGGGCATCCTGCAGCTCGTCCCTCTTGCGCTTCGCATACCAGCGATAGGCAAGGCCGCCGAGCGTCAGCACGGCGCCGGCGATGATCAGCCCGGCGACAAGCTTGCCGATGAATTCGCTGCTGGTGCTGAGCGGCGTCAACTGATCCTGGGCCTGCTGCAGCGTGCCGGCCAGCGTGCCGGAGCCAATGCCGCCACCCGTCGTCGCGTCGGCAACGGCCAGCACCGGGGCGGGCTTGGCATCGGAGATCAGCGCCTTGGCCTCGCCGCCCGGGACGTACTCGATCTCTGGACCGACAGAACCGGTTGCCCATGCCTGACCGACAGCGCGCACGCTCTTGACGCGGGCCGTCCAGCCCTTGCCGAACGTCTTCCATGTCTTCAGCGCCTTGAGGAAGGCCATACGGCGGTCAAGGATGCGGACGATCAGGCTGTCATTGTCGTTGACGCCCCCGAGAGCGAGAAGCGTCCCCTGCCCGAGAATGCCGTCTATGAGACCTTGATACAGTCCCATCGCCTGAAGCGCGCGCTGCAGCCACTTTACGGATAGCGCAACGCCGGAGTTCACCGAACCGTCAAAGACGACACAGGAGACGCCGGGCGCCAGCTTGTCGCCCTTGATTTCGTCCCAGTATTTCTTGCGGTGGCCTCCAGCTCGGAGTTGCTGATATTTCTTACCCGCATGAGGGACAGGCCATGCGAGCGGCGATACTCATCATCGACCCGCTGCGTGACGCCCTTCATCGTCGCGCCGCCGGGTCCTTCGTATTGTTGGAATAGCCGCCCTCTATGACAAGCACCTTGGCGAGAGAACGTGCGAATTCATTTGCGGGGTCGAGGACTTGCATTGATGCTCCAGATTGTTTCGAAAGGTTCAGGCAAGCCACCGGCGCGATAGGCGGTCCCACTTGCAACAAGTGACTTGGCGTGAGCACAATGCCGGAAGTCGATTCCCGCTTGTGCCCGATGATCATGAGGATCTTTTATATGGTCTATGACTGGACTGGTGTGCGCACCCGGCGTATCCGCAGAATTAAGTTGGCAGTGGCCTCGATCGTGGCCCTGGTCATTGTGGCTGCACCAGTTCTCGCGTTTTCCTAAAGAAGTGTGTATCGACGTCGGACGCAGCATTGAATGTGCTGCGCCGGTGGCTGACCCGGCGCGGCATGGAGACCTGGCAGGACCCAGACCTTTATGCCGGGTCTCCGCCTGTCACGGCCACACCACCGCATCAGCGGCCGCCCGCGCTTCCTCGACGACCGTTGCCGCGTCGATCGCCGCTTTTGTGCCGAGCCGCGCCGCTTCGATTGCGGCTCCCTTCTGTTGCCAGAAGATGAAGGCACCATTATCGCCCGCCTCCTGGGCTGCCTGTGTGGCAGGTGCGCGCTGCGCCGCATACTCGACCGGTATCAGTCTCGATCCCGCCCACCAAGCCTTGACGCCAGATGAGCGGCCACTCGTGGACCGGCTTGAGACTGCCGTTCTCATGGTAAAGGTCGGCAATGTCCGCTACGGCCTCTTCAGCCAGGCGCTTGAGCAGCCAGTCAGCGTCGATCTTGGTCCGCTCAGACCGCTTTGCCTTCGCTTCCTCAATCGCGGCGGCTACTCCAACATTCTCCAACAGCCGCGGGCCTTGGGATGTGCTGTCTTCTCACTATACCCGGCGCGTATCGCAGCCTGGGTGGCGTTGAGGTCTTTCAGATACTCCTCGACAAAGCGAAACTGCTTTACACTGAGCACGGCAGACCTCGTTATTAGGCGGATGCCTTCTCGGCATAAAACTTGTTGGCGACGTCCTTTGTCTCCTGATCGAGGGCCATCTTCTGGACCTGCAGCGAGATCGAGTGCCGCTTTTCGCCGTTGACTATTCGATCCGGTCTTCGGTAATCGTCGCATGGGCCATGATGGTGACCGGCTGGCCGGTGTCGAAGTCGCGATCGGTCAGACCCATCTTCTTGAGGGTTGTATAATCGAGAAACAGCGTCAGGCCGTAGGGATAGTCCGGGCGATCGGATTCGGTCGGCCCTTTCTCCCAACGGTCAAGCTCTTCTTTCTTCTCCGCCGCGGTACGCGCGAGGTCGACCATCGTTGCCATGGTGTTATCCCTGTTCGAATGAATCAGCCTGCATGCTGCGCCGGTGGTCAGCGTCAAAACGGTGGCTGACGGGACATTTGTTGACAACGTAGAGGCGGCCGTCCTGTGACCCTTGTAACCTGCCTCGGAATATGCGTCGGTTGTGGTCATGCCCTTGGCGATCGCTGGGCGAAACGCTCATGCCTGCGTTTGTCAGGACTGGCATGGGTGATCTTAGGAGGATGAAATGAGCAAAGACGAAGACGCGCTGTTGGCGGATCAGATTAATGGCGCCGCCGATAAGGCAAAGGCCGAGAAAATCAATAACGTCGACATCTTAGCCATGGCTGCAGCCCTGCACACTCAGTTTCCGCATCGAACCGAAGCTGAAATCCTAGAGAAGATTAAAGACGCTTGGCGAGCACGCGAACTCTACTGGGCCTCCTAAGCAAAATCATTTCTACCGGCCGGTGGGGCCATCACATTTCGCGATATGAATTTTCTACAAGATGGACCACACCGCATAGACGAGACAGGCGGCAGCAACGGCACAGAGAAGCGTGAGGATCGCGCGTTCTGCACGGGGACTCATAGCCACCACCACATCGGCAGCGAGCCCATGACGAAGATCAGCGCCACCAGGGCGATGTAGATGGCCCAGTCGATAGCCATGCGGATGTCAGGATTAAGCCGAGCCACAGCGCCTTGCAGCCGATGTGCAACCCCTGGTCCTGGGCGAACATTATCCGCCCCTTTACCTTCGCCTCGTCGATGACCCTATGAAATAGCCATTCTGCTAACCCGAGCCATACATTGCCGGTGATCAGCGCTACACCAGTGCCTTGTATGCCGGAGTGCGCGACCAGATGATAAACGCGCAGCGGGCCTGTTTGTTTGGCCTTTGAGAGGAAATCTCCCTGCAGCGGGTAATCGCAGACCCAGTGCACCGCAAGCAGCATCAGCGCCAGCGTTAGAATGCTTTCCATGATCTCTCCTGAATGTTCCCGGCTGACCCACTTCGCGCCGTATATGAA
>NZ_JBNDHS010000170.1:0-5509 GCF_056755095.1 Rhizobium sp. SVR5-9E
CTCTTTGAGCGTCGTAGCTTTAGCCGCCGGGCTGGCGGTATCGGCGCCCTCACCGGATTTTTCACGCAGCATCGTCGTGCGCATAGCAGGCGATTGCAGCGCAGCGGCTGAACAGGTTGTAGAACAGACCGGCGGGCAGCTTCTTTCCGTACAGCCATCCGGCAACACGTGCATCATCACCGTTCTCGTGCAGGGCAACGGGCAGCGTCCACGCAAGGTAACCGTAAGGGTTCCGATGTAGGCGGAATTGGCCTATGTAACACCAGTGATACATTCGAGGTGAAGCGGACCGATGCGCATTCTTGTAGTCGAAGACGACGTCAATCTGAACCGGCAACTCACTGACACGCTGAAGGAAGCGGGTTACGTCGTCGATCAGGCATTCGATGGCGAGGAAGGTCATTTCCTCGGCGATACCGAACCTTACGACGCGATCATCCTCGACATCGGTCTGCCGGAGATGGACGGCGTTACCGTGCTCGAGAAGTGGCGCGGTGCCGGCCGCGGCATGCCGGTGCTGATCCTCACCGCCCGCGACCGCTGGAGCGACAAGGTCGCCGGCATCGACGCCGGCGCCGACGATTATGTGACAAAGCCCTTCCACGTCGAGGAAGTGCTGGCGCGCATTCGCGCGCTGATCCGCCGTGCGGCCGGGCATTCCTCCTCGGAGATCATCTGCGGTCCGGTGCGGCTGGACACCAAGACTTCCAAGGCGATAGTCAACGGCGTAACGCTGAAGCTCACCTCGCACGAATACCGTCTGCTTGCTTATCTCATGCATCACATGGGCGAGGTGGTTTCCCGCTCCGAGCTTGTCGAGCATATGTACGACCAGGATTTCGATCGCGATTCCAACACGATCGAGGTGTTCGTCGGCCGGCTGCGCAAGAAGATGGGCGTGGACCTGATCGAAACGGTGCGCGGTCTCGGTTACCGCATCCAACCGCCGAACAATGCGAATTAAATCGCTCACCGCACGCGTCCTGCTTCTGACGACCATCTGGTCGACCGTGGCGCTCGTGGTGATCGGCCTGGTGATTTCGACCCTTTATCGCCGCAGTGCGGAGCGGGGGTTCCAGGATCTGCTGCGAGCGCAGCTTTACAACGTCATCAACTCCGTGACGATCGGCGATCAGGGCGCCTTGAGCGGCAGTCCCCAATTGGGGGACCTGCGTTTCGCCCAGCCGCGGACCGGCTGGTACTGGGTGGTTGAGCCGCTTGGAACCTATACGACAGCGCCGCTGGTTTCGCCTTCGCTGGGGTCGGCAACAATCCCGGTTCCTTCCGTGGTGGAAGCGCCCTTCGACAAGAACTACGAGCGCTATTATCAGGTGACGGACTCGTCCGGCAACCGGGTTCAGGTGGCGGAAACCGAGGTAGTCCTCGATACCGACGGACGCGCGGCGCGTTTTCGTGTGACAGGCAATGTCGATGTCGTGGAGAGCGATGTCAGCACTTTCTCCCACAGTCTCTATCTGGCGCTCGCCGGCTTTGGGGTTGGCAGTCTGATCGTCAATGCACTCGCCATTCTTTACGGCCTGAAGCCGCTCGACAAGGCACGCGCCGCACTCGAGCGCATCCGTGCGGGCGAGAGCGAGCTACTGAAGGGCGATTTCCCGCGGGAGATCCTGCCGCTTGCGAACGAAGTGAATGCGCTGATCGACAGCAACCGGCGCATTGTCGAGCGCGCCCGTATGCAGGTGGGCAATCTGGCGCATTCCCTGAAGACGCCGATTGCGGTTCTGCTCAACGAGGCGAGGGTTCTGGAGCGCTCGCACGGCGACCTGGTCCGCAACCAGGCGGAGGTGATGCAGGGGCAGGTTCAATCCTATCTCAACCGGGCCCGCATCGCCGCACAGCGCGAATCCGTGCTGGCGCGCACCGATGCCGAGCCTGCCCTGGAGCGGCTGGTGCGGGTGATGCGGCGGCTGAACGTTGACAAGGAATTCGAGTTCACCGTAGCGCCGCAGAACCTTGCGGTCGCCATGGAGCAACAGGATCTGGAGGAGACCGTCGGCAACCTCCTGGAAAATGCCTCTCGCTTTGCCACGACCAAGGTGCGGCTCAGCGCGACCGAAGCGGCCGAGGATGTGAAGGGCGCCGAAGGGAGCTCGCGGCGGCATTGGGTGGAGCTTGTCGTCGAGGACGATGGGCCCGGGCTGGAGCCGGATCAGATCCGCGAAGCGCTGAAACGCGGGCGGCGACTGGACGAAAGCAAGCCGGGAACGGGCCTCGGGCTGTCGATCGTCACGGAGATTTCCAATGAGTATCAGGGCCGGCTCGAACTCTCCCGCGGGGAGTGGGGCGGCCTGAAGGCGCGGCTTATTCTGCCCGGCGTCACAAAGGATGTTGCATGAGCAATTGCTTGATGCCACAAAGACATAGGCAGTTGCATAGCATGCTTTGCCTTAATCCCGACAAGGCGCGATGCGCTTCTGGCGGCATTGATTCCAATCTACTGCTGGTTTGACCGAATGATCTTACGCCCGAATACCATGATGGTTTTCTCGCTTGCTATTGCCATGGCGCTGTCCTCGTGCGCGACCTCGAAAAGCGGGGGTTCTGGAGGGTTGTTTTCCCGTAAGCCTTCGGCATCGGCCGCTTTCATCACGGCGCTTCAAGGCGGTATCGCCGGGCGCAGCGGCGTAGAGTTGAGCGACAGCGACAAGCAGCGGGCCGTCGAGGCGGAATACCGTGCGCTCGAAGGCGCTGCCGTCGGCCAGCCGGTCGCATGGAGCGGACGCAATGCAAGCGGCAGGGTCGTCGCCGCCGCGCCCTATCAGGTGGGCTCACAGAACTGTCGCCAATATACGCATACGCTGATCGTCGACGGCAAGGATACCGTTGTGCGCGGCGCGGCGTGCCGCAACGGCGACGGCAGCTGGTCGCCGCTGGGCTGAATTTTGACGGGCTGGCGATGCGGTCGCGCACCGGCGGGTCGCTCTCGCTCGTGAAATGCGGCCAAGCGCGTCAAATCTTCGTCATTCCGGCTTTGGCAGTTGGAATGATGCCGCGCTTCAAGTATTTGGGCCGGTATGATGTTTTGGATTCTCGTGGCCATTATGACGGCGGCAGTGGCCGCCCTTCTGCTTTATCCGCTGTTGCGCGGAGCGAAGGCGGCTGACGACGGGCGTGCCGGCGAGGCCGCCGTCTATCGTGATCAGCTGCGCGAACTCGACCGGGATCTGTCCGGCGGGCTGATTACGGCGGAAGAAGCCGAGTATGCGCGGGCGGAAATCGGCCGTAGGCTGATTGCGGTCTCGGCTATCGAGCCAAAAGAACAGCACAAGGCCGCTGGCCAGCATCGCTTCAGCGAAGCGTTTGTTCTCCTGCTGTTGCCGGTGCTCGGGCTCTCTCTTTACATCGCGATGGGCCGACCGGATCTGCCCTCGCAGCCGCTGGAGGCGCGCTTGGAGAACCCCGGCAACGATATGACGGTCCTCGTTGCGAAAGCCGAACGGCATCTGGCGCAAAACCCGGATGACGGCAAGGGCTGGGACGTGCTGGCGCCGATCTATTTCAATACCATGCGCATCGCCGATGCCGAAAACGCCTATCGCAATGCCATTCGCCTGCTTGGGCCGAGCCCGATTCGTCTCGACGGACTTGCGGAAACCCTGATGGCTGGCGCGAACGGCGTCGTGACCGACGATGCGCGCAAGGTGCTCGAACAGTCGCTGACTCTGGAGCCCAAGAACCCGCGCGCGAAATTCTATGTGGCGCTTAGCATGGAGCAGGCAGGGCGGGCGGCGGATGCGAAAGCAGCCTTCGAGGCTCTGGCGAAGGAATCTCCTGACGACGCGCCGTGGCTGCCGCTCGTCAACGAGCACATCGCCAAGAACGGCGGCGCTCCGGCGGTGGCGGATGACAAGGCGCCGGGCAACCCGACGGAAGACGACGTTGCGGCAGCCCAGGACATGAGCAGCGGCGACCGCCAGCAGATGATCCGCGGCATGATCGAGAGCCTCGATGCTAAGCTTTCCGCAGACCCGAACAATTTCGAAGGGTGGATGCGGCTTGTCCGCTCTTATGCTGTATTGAATGACAAGGATCGCGCGAGCCAGGCACTGAAGCGCGGGCTTGCGGCGTTTCCGGCAGCGAGCGAGCAGGGCAAGCAGTTGATCGCGCTGGCACATGAGCTGGGTATTGCGGCGGAAGGAATGACGGAATGACGCGCAAGCAGAAGCGCCTGGCGGTAATCGGCGGCGGCATGAGCTTCATCATTGCCGCGGTGCTGCTTGTCATGTTCGCATTCAGCCAATCCGTTGCGTATTTTTACATGCCTGCCGATCTTGCCAAGACGCCGGTGGCGCCGGAGACGCGCATCCGCCTCGGCGGGCTTGTCGGCGAGGGCAGCGTCGTGCGTGGCACGGGTTCGACGGTCGAATTCGCCGTGACCGACGGCAGCGGAGATGCAGTGAAGGTGAAATATACCGGCATCCTTCCGGATCTTTTCCGCGAGGGCCAGGGCGTGGTCACTGAAGGCAAGTTCGAAGCCGGCAGCCATGACTTCGTCGCAGACACCGTGCTTGCCAAGCACGATGAGAAATACATGCCCAAGGAAGTCGCCGACAGGCTGAAGTCGCAGGGTCTATGGAAGGAAGGCGAGGGCACGCAATGATCATCGAGATTGGGCATTACGCACTCGTTCTGGCGCTGGCGGCGGCGATCGTTGTTTCGATCGTGCCGGCGATCGGCGCGCGCAGGCTCGACCGGGCGATGATGGATGTCGCGCCGCTCGGTTCCATGGTGCTGTTCGGACTGGTAGCCTTCTCGTTCGGCGTTCTGACCTATGCGCACGTCGTTTCAGACTTCTCCGTCAAGAACGTCTGGGAGAACTCGCATTCGCTGGTGCCGCTGATCTACAAATATTCGGGCGTCTGGGGCAATCACGAAGGCTCGATGATGCTGTGGCTGCTGATCCTCTCGCTGTTCAGCGCGCTGGTCGCGGTCTTCGGGGGCAATCTGCCGGATACCCTCAAGGCCAATGTGCTTTCGGTGCAGGCGTGGATTTCGGTTGCTTTCATCCTCTTCATTCTGCTGACGTCAAACCCGTTCATCCGCCTCGATCCGGCGCCGGCAGAGGGACGCGACCTCAATCCGGTGCTGCAGGATGTTGGCCTCGCGATCCATCCGCCGCTGCTCTATCTGGGGTATGTCGGTTTTTCGATTTGCTTTTCCTTCGCAGTCGCCGCGCTCATGGAGGGCCGCATCGATGCGGCCTGGGCGCGCTGGGTCCGTCCCTGGACGCTTGCCGCCTGGACCTTCCTGACGCTCGGCATCGCGATGGGTTCCTACTGGGCCTATTACGAGCTCGGCTGGGGCGGCTGGTGGTTCTGGGATCCGGTCGAGAACGCCTCCTTCATGCCGTGGCTCGCGGGAACGGCGCTGCTGCATTCGGCGCTGGTGATGGAAAAGCGCGAGGCGCTGAAGATCTGGACCGTGCTGCTGGCGATCCTGACATTCTCGCTCTCGCTGATGGGCACCTTCCTAGTGCGCTCCGGTGTGC
>NZ_JBNDHS010000171.1:0-5456 GCF_056755095.1 Rhizobium sp. SVR5-9E
GAAAGTACAAGTCCTTGCGTAGGCACAAGCGGCGATCCCGACATTGGCTTTTGCGCATCGCGCAGCGCCAACCTCGGTTGTTCGCCCATTGGCCTCTGCTTCATGGATACGGTCGAACAATGGGAGCCGGATGATGCGAGAGTATCACGTCCGGTTCTGAGAGAGCGTGGGGGTGAAACTCCCCCGCGCCACTCGCCCGGTCGTGACGATCGGCGGGAGGAGACACTGGCTGTGGCGCGCCATCGATCAGGACGGATACGTGCTCGATGAGCTCGTCCAGGCCCGCCGCAACACCAAGGCTGCTAAACGCCTACTGATCCGGCTACTGAAGAAAGCAGGTATGCCGCCCAAGCGGATCATCACCGACAAGCTCCGCTCGTATGGCGCGCGGCCAAGCGAGAAGTTATGCCGGCTGTCGAGCACAAATCCCACAAGGGTCTCAATAATCGAGCGGAAAATTCCCATCTGCCACTGCGGAAGCGGGAGAGGACGATGCAAGGCTTCCGATCCCCGGGAAGTTTGCAGCGCTTCATCTCGATCTTCTCCGCGGTTCGAAATCTCTTCGTCCCCCAAGTCATAAACGATCCGCGCTGTCCACTCACATTCATCGCATCCGCGCAATAGCGCACTGGAAGGCAGTCACCCGCGCTACCGCTTGATTGCAGACGGCTTGCGACAAACACCGCTCACGCTCGATAACGTGACAACTCCATCGCCTGGCATTGACGACTGTGGCTGAACAGAGACAGCGGCGCAAATTTCCTCAATCGGCAGCGCCCGTTCAATGGCTACCGAGACGATGCCCTGATCGGGACGGAGCGCAAACACATTAGTAACGTCTTAGTTATTCGCCGTATCCGCTTGTATCTGATCGCAACGTCACCAGATAGGCTCTAGGGTCTGTGCTCGGCGGATAGTTTAGGTGCCCCAGGAACCGCTCACCGAACATCTCTCCCTCGTCTTGAGGAGTTGATACCATGAAACTACCGAGCATCATAGATATGAAGCCAGAGGAGCGTGCTGCTGTCGTTGAGCGCCTTATTGCGCATCTTGAGTTTGCCTCTCAGGAGGCCGATGTTGCCGGCGATCAAACGACGGCACAGAGCCTTGGAGATTTCCGGACAGTTCTAGAAGAGCACTGCCTTTCGATCTCCGCTGTGCCGGCGTTGTCGTCTACGCGCTTTGTGGAGGAGGCCGTTCGACTACTCGCCGGATTTTACGTGAAGTCCGCGCGGCGGGTGGATGAGGATGCTTGTCGCCCCTTCTAAAGTCACTATGCGATGGATGCAGTTTGCCCCTCCTCCCAATCGTCAATGCAAGGTCCCTCGCGGCCGGTCCAGCTCGTAGCGGCCGCGCAATTCGACTGCTTCGACTATGACGGCGTCCGCGTGATCGGAAGCGTTGCAAGCAATCTCTGAGAAGTTCGCGAGAACGCGATCGCCGAGTTCCTTCAATGGTCACCAGGTCGGGTCCCCTTGATGTTTAGCGATTGATGCCGAGAAGTGCAGCCGTTTACCGAGGGTGCTGAGGACATGTTCGCACTCTTCGATCGCCATTGCGTTGAACGGCTTTGTTTTTGCTATCTCGCGGTCCAGTGCAGGGTGCTTTCCCGACGATGACCGAGAAGGTAGGCGACAATCATTCTCCGAAGAGCTTTAGGTAGGAAGTCGCGCCAGGACGTTGAGGTGAATGGACGCAGTGCGGTGGGCGGGCGGCTTAGGCCATGGCTGGTGCGTTCGAAGTAAAAGCGGAGAATCTGCCGCGCTTTTAGTTCCGCGGTTGCTCATTGCAATCGCCTTCTCGCGCCCCATATCCTTCTCATCGCGGAATGGGAGAACCCGCCGGTCAGTTCGATGCCTTCGCAGGACCGCACAGGCCACCCTGATACTTCCGAAACAGCATCCCGAATGAGCGGCATGGCCCGTGCCTTTACCGTCAACAGGGTACGTCGCCCTACTAAGTTGGCCCCGTCGCCTGACGCGTTTAGCGGCGGATCGCATCTATCTCCGCAAAGGCAATAGCCAGTCCAAATGAACCCTCGGGCCAACCGCCCCTTCGGAGAGAATGCGATGCCTCTGACTTTTCCTAATATAAGCCGAAGTTTCGACGAAAGCCGGGACGGAGTTCGTTTCTCTGGCTACGACGGCGTGTTCGAAGTGCGATTTCTGATTGAGGCGAATGCCTTGCGTACTACAAGCCAGGCGTGCCGCTCTCAGGTGGAGTGCCTGAGCGCTTTCGATGCGTCGCGCACTGCCATTCTCGAAGCCGCAGCCAAAGCCTATGGCCGCGGCGGCAAGCACCGGTACACCCTATCGGCAGACGATATTCGCCGATAGGGTATTACGCCCGCGTCGGTTCGGGCAGGAGACGAAGCCATGTCGGTCGACAGAAAACATCTGAGCATCGTAAGCCCAGCAGCAGCGGGCCTTCCCGAAGAAGCCGATCTTGAATCGGCCGTGTGCAACGCGCTTGCCTGTGCCGGTGAGCTCGATGCGAGCTATATTTTCGTCACGGCGCGCGGGAGTGATATCACGCTCGCCGGCTGGGTGCATGTGAACGAGGAGATTTCTCGCGCCGAGGAGATTGCCGGAAGGATCAAAGGCGTGCGGAAGGTTCACAACGAGCTTTCGCGGGACTTGTAAACCTAGGCGAGCTCAAAATCTAATCCATCGGCGTGGCTGCACGCTGAATTCCGGCCGTGCCGGGAGCGCGAAACCCGGCACTCTTTCCGGGTTTCGCGTGTACGCGACCGAGGCAACATGCTTGGCGTGATAAGGGCGGGGCAGTATGGGCTGCCCCCTAAAGAAAAAGCTCACCGCGCAATAGTCGTAAGCCCTTCGTCCGGCCCGCTAACCAAGCTGGCGTGCGGTGAAGTCGGTGAGGTCGCTCAATAGGCAGTCAGCCTACCATATCTGAGCCGATTGGGCATTGGAGCAGCCAGATCGCATCGATCCAGTATTTTCGAAGCGTTTCTTGAAGACGGACGCTCAAGCCGATGATGACACGAAGCCGAACTACCATTGCACGCTTCCGCATTTGCCACATTGAGAACTGCGGCTTTATGGGTTGTGATACGGACCATTTCTTGCGAGGCCGCCCGCTGGAAACGCCTACCAGTTTGCGTCGCGGGCCTACGCTAGCACATGCAGAACAAATGTGCCCCGCCCTCGTCGCTGCAATTCGTCGATCGCGATCTAGCGAATGTTTCGACTTGCAATGCGTTGCAAATTGATGGCCGACTCGCTGAGTGCAAAGCCTAATGGCGAGACAAAATATCGCCGTGAGGTGCTGCAGCGCGACGGTCCCACGCCAAGACGCCCTGTCGAGCATCAACATGCAATCATGAACGATTGGCTTGAGGAGTGGCTAGGGAGTGATGCCGTACTTTTCGGCCTTCTTGGCCTGAAGTGCGCACTGGGCCTTCTTCTCTGTCTCGACCATCGAATT
Organism: Rhizobium sp. SVR5-9E; assembly: GCF_056755095.1. Taxonomy (NCBI): domain Bacteria; kingdom Pseudomonadati; phylum Pseudomonadota; class Alphaproteobacteria; order Hyphomicrobiales; family Rhizobiaceae; genus Rhizobium; species Rhizobium sp. SVR5-9E. Next base: position 3,448 of record NZ_JBNDHS010000171.1, read on the forward strand.
GATCACCTTCGCCTGCATGCCTCGGGCACTGGTGAATTGCATCCTCGAGGTTGCGTCGAGGTCAGCTATCTTGTCCAGGAAAGCGGTAAGCTTCTCATCGTCAAGCTTGTAGCCGCAGCCATCAGCACCGCCGATGACCTGCGCTGCTTCGTTGGCGAACACGAAATTAGCTGTGTTCAGCGTTTGAGCCGACGCGCTGCCGGCGAGGAGTGCGGCGTAGATGATGCCCAAAAACACGCGCATGCCTAATCCTTCGTTGAGGTTGCACGTGTCACCCGCACTGCAAGCATCGCAAGTAAAGCGTCGCGCTCTGGACCAAACGGCCGCTTATCAAGAAAAACCTGAACAGCAGATTTCGTCTCGTGGCCTCCCGAGGATGGATTACCGCGGTGAAGAACGAAATCCATCTTGGTGATTTCGTTAGTTCCCAAGAACCAGTTATCGCCGTTCGAGCTAGCTGCAAAATGCAAGAGGCAGTTCATATCGATCTCCTTGCTCAAGAGGAAGATGTAGGGCGCTCAGCCAAATTTGCGAACTTTTGCTGATCTCGGCTTTCTTTGACGGGAAAACAAAAAAGGCCGGGGCGAAACCGCACCGACCTTCATCACATCGCATCTCAAACCAGTGCCAATACATCCGTGGTCAAAAGCAGAAAGCGACTGCGGCATTTGCGAGCGACAGATGCATTCCAGCGCTCAATCAGCAATGCCGATGACCGGTATATAGAGGCGTAATGTGTTCATAGAAAGTTCGGCAGCCCCGCGTGGCTGGTTCAGTAGCGCCTAGGACCCATCCCAGCCCCTTGCCGCGGGTTATCTATGCCGCCTGACGTTGTGCGGGATTCCCGCTCTCGTCGTCTGGCGAAGCCGCTTCGAGCAAAGACCATGAAGCGGGAAACTAGCTGGTAGCCCATTTGTGCTCAAGTTTAGCGACCCCCACCATAAATTCGCGCATCTTTGCTGCAGCAACGTCCCCGTCGCTGATGTTGTGTCCTGCCGCTTGAAGATCAGATAGCGCTTTCGAGAGAACTCCAGGGGCTCCACCTTCGAAGCGGGCATCGGTGATCTCATCGGCGTAACCTGTAAAATCATGCCGATCAATGAGGCCTGCGAAGCACTTCGCCAAAAACCTCTCAAGCGCGCCGACTATCCCACATCCGCGATGCAAGCCGCAGAGGGCGCAGATCACCACGAGGAAGTGGTGATTATTCGCCGCATCAAGGCGAGTACCCTCTCGTTGAAAGACTATCCCGCCTCGCTGGCGCGCCGGGAACGGGCATATCCGGATGCAGTCGCGTGCTGGGAGAATGAGGGGGAGCAGTAGGTTCGGCAGGGATAATTCGAAAAGAAGACGGATAGCCACAATGATTTGGCGCAGCGACCTTGTCCGCACGGATCAATTCTACAGAAGCGCATCCAATCCGGACCAGACCACCATTCGCTCCAAGGCTATTACAGAGGCGGTGAAAGTTAACCGGAGCGCAAAGACTTCCAGGCTCCGCCGCGCACGTTTGTTGTGTCAAAGTTCCGCGCTGGCGATCCGGCCATGAGAACAACGGAAACTGAGATCAAATTCGCGCGTCCGTTCATTCTGGGATCGCTGATTGTGCCGCTTGCGGCCGGGGCGGGCCGGCTCAAGGTGGATGAAGGACTGATCGATGGGATCAGTTTTGTCGCTTACCGAAAGGTTGCCGCTTATCTCGAACTGGCCATCAATCGAAACCCCTGCCTGAGGCGGCAACAGTTGCAGGTCCCACGTCGAGATCGAGGCCGTGCTGCTAAAAGACAACTGCCCGATAGCTGAAGTCCCCGAAGATCATGCCTGAGCGATCCTTGCAATTTTATTCTTACAGCAGAAGATGCGGACACATGCCGCCACCCCTCCCTTAGCTGCTGCACATGTTATCCCTTTGGAAGATAGCGTTTGCTTTGTTACCCACGAAGGCGCATGGTCCGGCCTCCAGCAGTCATCATTACGGGCGCTGCTGTTTGAGGGCCGCCAGACCCTAG
>NZ_JBNDHS010000172.1:0-5360 GCF_056755095.1 Rhizobium sp. SVR5-9E
TGTGTGGCGTAATATGGATTATGGGAATGTCGGGCGCCGGTGTCGTCGACGGTGACATAAGACGACGACACCAGACCGGCATGCAACACCGCCGCGTCCTCGGCAACAAAGCCATCCAGCTGCCGGGTCAAAAGCCGTACGATCTGGCGTTTTGAGATGTCGAGACCAATGCCATTGAGCAATGTCGTCAGACGCGCGGTCGTTACCTGTCCTTGTGCATGCAACATCAGGCACAGCCGCCTGAGGTTGGTGCCACAGCCACCGATGATCCCCGCCGGCAAGGGTGCCAGCACCGTCTTTCCATCCGGCGTCATCCAGCATTCGCGACGGTAATGCACGAGCTCCGCCTTGAGCACCAGGTCGCGAACATAGACGCTTTTGTACCCCTTGAAGCGTGAGCCGGCCGGCGCATTGATGCGCAAGATCTCCTGCCGGCTCACCCGTTTCACATCCAACTTCGCACCGCGCGGCTTCTTCTTTGTCTGGGCTTTGTCATCGGATTTGGCATCCGTCGCCTTGTCCATACCGGAGGAGCGAAACGGCGGGCGCGGCGGCAGGTTCTTCAACCGGGCGATCTCGTCGCGCAGCAGCTGGTTGTCGAGTTTCAGGCGGGTGTTCTCGAGCCGAAGGGCGGCGTTTTCCTCGCGCAGCTGGATGTTGTCGGCCTCAAGCTTCGCGAGCCGGGCTTCCGCCTGCTGCGACCGCTCCAACAGACCGGACACCAGACTGCGCAACGCATTCAGCGACAGTGTGTCGGCATGCTCGGGGGAGGGGAGCCGTTTCGTCATGACAGAATCGAATCATGATTTGCCCCTGCAGGAGAATCCCCAGGCTATCAATCAAGTCCCAAAACGCCGGGTTATGCACATTTCTATGCTCGCTCACCGAAACGCTGCCACCGATTTTGCCCCACGTACTGCTCAAGCCCGTTTCCGAGGCTGGGATCGCGCTGGCACGCTTGGATGAGCGCGTCGCCCGTTCCGAGGTGGGCAGCGGTTGGATTGAACGGTCGCAGTTCGCCGATGCCTGCGCCTCGCTCTGGATCGACGGGGAGCTCGTGCATCTCGAGGATCTTGTCCTGCATGACGCCAGCCATGACATCCGTGCTCCGACGCATGAACTGACCATCGCCCGCGACGTTTTACGCACCCGCCGTCGGATCGCGGCGCAGCCGCCCGGTTGGGCTCTCAGCCCGGACGGGCTGCGAAGCCTGCGTGGCCAAAGCATCGTCGCCGACTCGCCAGCGGCATTAAGCGGCGCCAATGAGCCTGCCGCAGCAGTCGAGGTTGAGATAGTACCAGAAGAGGAGGGGGAGATTTGGTCTGCAGTTCACACTCCCTTCGATGCCGAGCTAGCCGCCATCGATGCGGTGCTGGCGCGCTCGGAAGACGTATTGAAGATGGCGTTGGCGCCGGCGCGACCGGCGCAAGATCGCGACCCACTCGTCTACGATCTCGATTGGGACGAGGACGCCCGGCTGGAGGAATGGCGTGCCGTGCTTCGCCAGGCGGATCATTTGCCGGCGGTGCTGCAGGCCATCGTTGCCATCGATGCCTGGAACCAGCTCGAGGTGCTGCAGCATGCACCCTGGCTTGGCCGGCACCTCGCCGCCTCGATCCTGCGCCAGGCCGGCGTCACCACCGGCACCCATCTCGCCGCCATCAATCTCGGCCTCAAAACCATTCCCGTCGACCGGCGCCAGCATCGCGATCGCGAGACGCGGCTGCTCGCCATCGCCCATGGTTTTCTGGCGGCCGCCGAGATCGGGCTCAAGGAGCATGACCGGCTGGCGCTGGCGCGAAAAATGATGGAGCGGAAGCTGGAGGGGCGGCGAACGTCGTCAAAACTGCCGGAGTTGATCGAGCTGGTGATGGCGAAGCCATTGGTCTCGGCCGGGATGGTGGCGAAGGCGCTCGAGGTCACGCCGCAGGCGGCGCGGCGAATTGTTTTGGAACTTGGCCTCAGAGAGATGACGGGGAGGGGGAGGTTTCGGGCATGGGGGGTAATCTGAAGCAGGTGTCGGGAGTGATTTCATTGGAGGAGCGCGTCCGCCCTAAGGCAACGAGGGCGGCCGCGGCCGCTATCGGTAACTGCGCAAACCTCGCCACTGGGATCAGTGCTCGATCTCATCGAGAAAGCGTGAGCGCTTCTGCGATCTGATGTCGCCCCAGGGCATTTTCCGGCTTTGGGGATAGGTGATGTAGAGCCAGCGGCGCGCTCGCGTAACAGCGACGAACATGGCATTGCGCTCTTCATCAATCTGGGTAGCAGATTGCGCTCGGTAGTCTGGAAATACCCCCTCGCACATCTGGACAAGGAAGACGATGTCTTTCTCCAATCCTTTCATGGTGTGGACGGTGCTCAAAGCCAATCCAGCGGTCTGCTGGTCCCCAGCGAGCTGCCCGAGCGCCATGGCATTTCGAAACGCGACCAAAGACGATCCCATGCCCTTAGACTTGAACAGAGTCCATCGTTCATGAAACTCATGCAGTTCGGACAGGCTGCGCTCCAGTTCTGACCTGTCAAAGTCGCTCAGACTTCCAGCGGCGACTTGACCGAACTCAGCTTCGCAGTCAGCGACAAATTTCCGAACGTTTGGTTGTTCTGGATCCAGTTGGCGTATGCGCTCGATGAGCGAAGTTTGGATGGCGGGGAAGACCGCCGATTGGGATGCCTTGGAAGCAAGCCATTCGAGTGTCACGGCTTCGTCTGAAGGAGGTTTGCAACCTAGAATGCCTGCGAGTCGGTTAGCATTGACCCAGTCCTTTGGGTTGACCTTCAAACGTATCGCATTGTCCAGAACTCTGCCAAAAAGGCTACCGGCGTCGCTCAATCGTTCTCCCTTTCGGAAGTAGAACGGAATGTTTCGATCGCTAAGTTCTTTCTCCAAAGAGGAAAAGACAAAGCGATTCCGTCCAATCACAACGATTTTATCAAGCCCTATCTGTCCCTCGATCTCCGGGTGAACACCGAGAGAAAGCAAATGCTCGATCGTGTGGACTACGCCCGACGCCTCCGAGACCTCGTCGTCGTAGGCTGTGATCGTCATTCCTCCCTGCAGGGCGAACTTTGTAACCTCCTGGGTGTTTGGCTTGAGTTTGTTTGCGACTGCTATCACCGCTCTGGTGCTGCGATAGTTTTCGTTGAGCTTCACGACATAGGCGCCGAACTCTGCGGGAAAACGGGTCGTCATGTACTCGGCGCTCGAACCATTGAATCCATAGATCATCTGGTTGGGATCGCCAACAAACAGCACGCTCGTTACAGAGGTTCCGCAAAACGCTTTTATGAACTCGTACTGCAGTCGATTCAAATCTTGCGCCTCGTCGACGCAGACATGCCTGAACTTGGTCCTATAAATGGTGGCAACCCAATCCTGCATCAGTAGGAGACGGTGCGCTAGGACCAGGACGTCGTCAAAGTCGATTCCGTCGCTTGCGAGGAGCGCCCGTTGGTAATCCTGAAAAATTCGCCAAACGGAAGTCTGCTCGGGAAATCGGGCGCTTGCCTCCTCTTCTGTGAGCATCTCGCGCTTGATGACAGAGAAAGAACTCAAATAGCTTTGGAGGATGCGCTCACGGTTTCGATGCTCGCGCTCATCAGAGACAGCGAGGTAATCGTCGATATCGACGCCCGCGTCGCGCAGAGACTGTATGAATAGTTCCATCCGGTCGACGTCGCGTTCAATTATCTGAAAGTTTGCGGGCAATGCAATCGTATGCCCGTATTGTTCTAATATGCGCTGAGCAATAGAGTGAAGCGTTCCGACCCAAAGACGTTCTTCAAAATCGTCTCTAGCGCCTTTTAGGCGCTCCTTGATCTCGGCTGCCGCCGCGTTCGTGAATGTGAAGGCGACGACGCCGTCCTTCTTCGTCGAAGAGAGAATATGACGAACTCTTTCGGTTAGAACCCGTGTCTTTCCTGAACCGGCAGAAGCCAGAACTAACAACGCACCCCCAATTGGGGCCGATACGATCGCTTGCTGGTTTGGTGAGAGCATCAGTTCAGCCATTGGGCAATCTTTTCAAATGCCTGTCGAACCGCCAGCGGGATCAGCTGCTCGTTAGAAAGGTTTCGGGAATTCTTCTCAACCAAGGTCGCAAAGCTTGTAGAATACGATGTCTTCGCTCCCCGCATTCTTTTAATTAGATCGTCGTCGCCCAGTGCTTTGAGCTCTGTCATCTTCGCTTCTCGCCAGCGCTCGTTGTCCGTTCCTCTAGTCTCAGCCTCCGCGAGCGCTGCTACCGCCTCTTGTCGCAGGCCAAGTACTGAGACGAGCTCCGCTTCGATGTCGTTCCCCTCCCCAAGATATGAGATCCCATAGTTGCTGTCATTAAGGACGAGGCCGGTCTCGGGGGTGATTTTTCCAAGCTGGGCGTCGACTGAGGTTCTTGTGATCGCTTCGTTGTCGCTGACAACATAGATCGGAATGCCGAAACTCGCCGCCATCTTCACGAATGGCGAGTAGTGTCTTCCGCCGACACCTATCAAAGTGACCCCCTTAACGAACGAAGGCTTACCGAAATATTTCTCGAACATCGCCGGAAATATTTGCTCCTCAGTCAGACCTTCGAAGACTATCGCTGCTCTCGCAAAAAGGATCTCACCTCTATTTCGCATAACCTCGCGCTGGAGGACGCTAAGCTCTTCAGTATCCAAACCTCGAATCAGCTGGCGGCATTCCTTGCGACCGCTGGGACTGGCAATGCACCTCAAAGAATCGAGGCCGCACATTGCAGCGAGGTAGGGGGAGTGGGTGCTAATGACAACCTGGCCAACGGAATTGGACAGCTGAGCATAGAGTGCGCGTTGGGCATTGGGATGCAGGTGCGCCTCGGGCTCCTCTGCTGCCATCACGGGATGAAAGGGGCTGGCTTCATCTTGATGCCGTTGGGCCTGCATGTCGGAAAACGCTTTTACAGCCAGCATAGATGCCCAGCTCCGGGTTCCCATTCCGTGATATTCCATTGAGAATGAGGTCGTGGCCGAACTTCCAAAATTTACCGAAAAACGCCGGGAAAGATCGCGGATCTTTTTCGGAAATGGTGTCACTTCGGCGCTGCCGGTCCCACCAAACGAATCCTTCAAGGAATCGAGGTGCGATTTCAAGAGCGTGAGTGGCGGGCTCTTGTTGACCGCCTCCGTGTTGAGGTCGGCTATCATCGATTCAAGCCGAGATACATCCTCTGCACCATACTGGATGCTTGAAAATATCCGACCCACGAACGATGCCCTCTCGTTAAGCTCCTGATGAATGTCGCGTTGCGCATCTATCGAAATAAAGGGAATGACGTCGTATCGCCTGCTATGTCTTGTCCGCGGCGTTGCCTCTTCGGACATCCAGTGACTAAAGCTCGGCC
>NZ_JBNDHS010000173.1:0-5285 GCF_056755095.1 Rhizobium sp. SVR5-9E
AACATCAGTTCATGCTCATCGTCGAAGCGCTTCCGCACTTCATCGAGCGCCGCGCGGCTGCCCACATCCTCGACAGCGACGGTCAGCTCGTAACCCTGGCCGGCATAACGCATGTCTAGGGCCCGGGTAATGCGGATCTGCGACGGGCCGAAGCCTTCCTCGCTGAGTTCCGCCAGCGCATCCGCCTCCATGTCGGCAAAGATCTCGCTCACCGTTTCCGGCGCAACCTTGTCGAGCTGGGCCAGACGCGAGCGGACATAGTCATGGGTGACATCGGACATGATGAGGCCCATGGCCGAGAAGACGCCGGCATGCAGCGGCACGACGATGCCGGCCATGCCGAGATCACGGGCGATGCGGCACGCATGAAGCGGGCCGGCGCCGCCGAAAGGCAGCAGCATGAAATCGCGCAGGTCGTGACCGCGCATGGTCGAGATGGCCTTGATCGCCTCTTCCATCTTCACGTCGATGATCTTGATGATGCCTTCCGCGGCATCGCGGACATCCATGCCGAGCGGCGTGGCAACGGCAGTTTCCACGGCCTTTTGTGCTTTTGCCGTGTCGAGGCGCATCTGGCCGCCGAGAAAATTATCCTCCGAGAGATAGCCGAGCAGGAGGTTGCAATCGGTGATCGTCGGCTTGGTGCCGCCGCGGCTGTAGCACGCCGGACCCGGCACGGCACCGGCGCTTTCCGGCCCCACCTGCAGCACGCCAAACCGATCGACCTCGGCAAGCGTACCACCACCGGCGCTGACGGTATTGATGTCCATCATCGGCATGGCGATGTCGCGGCCTTCGACCTTGCCGCGATTGCTGATGACGGGCGCACCGCCCTTGATCAGCGCCACGTCGCAGGATGTGCCGCCCATGTCGAAGGTGACGATATCGTTCCACCCGGTGGAGCGTGCCATGGCGACGCTTGCCGTCACGCCGCCGGCAGGACCGGAGAGAACCGTCGTGACACCCTTCCTCGCCGTCGTCGCGAAAGTTGCCATGCCGCCATTCGACTGCATGATGAATTTCTGCGGCGTATCGACGCCGATCGACGACAGCTTGTCGGCCAGCCGGGCGATATAGCGTGCCAGGATCGGCTGCAGATAAGCGTTGACGACGGTGGTGCTCAGCCGGTGATACTCGCGGATCTGAGGCACGATCTCCGACGAGAGCGAAATTTCGCAGTCAGGGAGCTCCTGGCGGATGATCTCGCGGACACGCTGCTCGTGTCGCGGCTGAAGGAAGGAGAACAGCAAGCAGACGGCAACCGACTCGATGCCCTCGTAGCGCAGGTCCCTCAATGTCTCGCGCAATGCGTCCTCGTCGAGATCCTGAAGCACGCTGCCATCGAAAATGACGCGCTCGGAAACCTCGCCGGTCGTGGACGGCAGCACGATCGGCGCGGGCCGCTCATACATTACGTCGAAGATGGCAGGACCATGCGGTCTTGCCTGCTCGCCGACCTCGTAAATGCCGCGGAAGCCCTTGGTGACGAGCAGTCCTGTCTTGGCGCCCTTGCCTTCCAAAAGCGCATTGGTGCCGACTGTCGTGCCGTGGCAGAAATAGCTGATCTGTTCGGGTTTAACGCCCTTCTGCAACAGCAGCTCGATACCGGAAAGGATCGCCCGTGACGGGTCGTCCGGCGTCGAAGGAACCTTCGAAATCGATGTTTCGCCAGTCGCTTCATCCATATAGACGAAGTCGGAAAAGGTACCGCCCGTATCGACGGTGACCCGATATCCCCCCATAGCTTTCTCCTCATGAATCAATAACTTGCGAGAGCATCGGCACGGTGTGCCGCGTCTCGTTTGTTGTTGAGGAGAAGGTAGTCAGATCGAGTCCTGGTGTCCAAGACCGTTGAAAGCGACGAGCTATTAGTTTTTTGCTATGGCCCCTGCCCTAGCAATCGGCAAAGCGCGGATCGACGATCGCAGCGTAAGGCCGCGAGGCCAGCCAGATATGCTGCACAACCTCCTTAATGAAGGGACCGACTGCACTGTCTTCGAGCGGGGAATGTTCTTCGTTGCGCCGGATCATGAAAAGCGTGCGGCTGGGGACCGGCCGCTCGATGCGGCGGATGGCGAAGATGCCGCGGCTCACACCATCGGCCACCGTTCCATACGGCAGGAAGCTGGCTCCGCCTTCGGCGATCCGGGCGCGGATGGCAGGAACTGACTGCATGTCGGAGCGGATCAGCGGATCCAGTTGCAGACGCTGCGCCATCTGCCGGACAAGGGGTACGATGCCCTTCTCGCCCGCGAAGAACAATTCCTCCTGCAGTGCGTCGGCAAAGCTGATCGGCCCCTCCCCCTTACTCTTCGCGGCCGAGGTAACGAAGAGCAGCTCGTCTTCGATCACCGCATCGCGCACGAGGCCGGTGCGGCCTTCAACGTCATAAGCGAAAGCGAGATCGAGCTCCGACCGTTCCACCGCCGCGATAAGCGCATAGCTGAGCTCCTCGACCAGCTTCACCGGCGTCGAGCCGAGCCGCTGTGATGCGGACAGCAGGATATCGGCGCCGACAAGACGCATATGGCTTGGTGTCAGACCGATGATGAAAGGCTTCGCTACCGCCTGACCGGCCACGCGCACGTCCTTCAGCGCCTGCTGGAGGAAGCGTTCCAATTCGTTGTAGCGGTCGTAAAGCAACTCGCCGGCCTTTGTCGGCGCGACGCCGCGCGAGTGCCGCTTGAAGAGACTGACACCGACGGCCAGCTCGAGATCTCGGATCTGCAGGCTGATCGCCGTCTGCGCCAGACCCAAACGATGGGCAGCACCCGAAATGCTGCCCGTCTTGATGACCGTAGCGAAGTAGCGCAGCTGCCGAAGATTTATGGTCGTATCGTCCATCTCAGTCTAACGAGTTCAGCCGTTTCCCGGCGGCGTGTCAAAAGGGGCGCGCTTGCCGATCAAAGCGCCATAGGGACCCATCCTCTCGACGAGTAAGCCCACCATCGAACCCAGAAACCCCATCAGCGCCTTTTCGTTGACGAAAGCGGATCGGCCGGCGGCGTTGGTCAGATACAGCGTCCGCTTAATCGACGGTTCGCGGATAGGGCAGGCAACCACCAGGCCCTGGTTTACCTCTTCAGCCATCAGCCCATAAGGTACCACGCTCGTAGCCGCGCCGCGCGCGACGAGTGCCTTGATCGCCGGCATGGACTGCACCTGGAAGGCGACATTCATGTCGACGCCCAAGCGGGCGGCCTCATCATGCATCAGCCGCCAGACAATGTCGCGCTCACTGACAAGCGCAAGGTCGGTCCGTGCCGCCTCCGTGAAGGTAATAAAGTCTCGCTGCGGCTGCGTCTTGGCACTCGCGACGAAGAGCAGCTCCTCCTCGGCCACGGACGTCGTCACCAGTTCCTTGCGATGGTCGAGCTCATAGGCCAATGCCAGGTCGAGTTCACCACGCAGGAGTGCGTCGACGAGCACGAAGCTCAGTTCCTCGACGATGCGGAGTGATATCCTCGGGATTTTCAGCGGCGCAGTTTCGAGCAGGTCCGGCCCGATCAACGCTTGGATGCTGGGCGTGATTCCGAGATTGATGGCCTCCCTTTTGCTCTCGCTGCGCGCCATCACCTCACGGCGCGCTTCCTCCATCGCAGCAAGGATGGATAGGGCATGCCGATAAAGCACCTCGCCTGACTCTGTCAGCGAGATGCCACGCGAATGCCTCACGAAAAGCTGCACCCCGAGCGAATCCTCAAGCTGGCGGATCTGCTGCCCCAGCGCCGTCTGCGCGACGTTCAAACGTTCCGACGCCCGCGTAATGTTCCCGGTTTCGGCGACTTTGACGAAATAGCGAAGCTGCTTGATATTGATGGCGCGGCCCTCGACGCGGAAGATCAAGCCTATGGATAGTGGAACGGTCAAAGCTTGTATAGAGAAGCTTGACCAAGTTGGACGCCGCGCCTTTACCTTTCACCGCAAGCGGCTCAGGTGAATCAGCGAGCATCATCGATCGAACAGGTCTAGCCATTGTTTCTCGCCGATCAGACAGTCAGAACCTGGCTGGTTGCCAGCAATTGTCTGCACCGTCTCCCGTGGGGTAAGGCCACTGATCTCCAGAACCAGCTTCCGGCGTATGGCAACGGCGAAATCCTCGATCTTGTGGACCGGCAGCACGAAGGAGCCGGGACCGCCGATCACGCAATCCGCATAATATTTGTCGAGCCCGCCTGGTGCATCGGCGGGCCTCAGCATAATCGCAAGACCGTTGATGACGATGTCTGCCTCCATCGCCTTGTCTCGGACAGGTGAGACCGGATCGCCGGCATTGTTGGGACCGTCCCCCGAAACATCGATCACCTTTCGCATACCGTCATGGGGACCAGAGGCGATCATCGCTGCGCCTTGACCGATCGCGGCAGAGATCGATGTGCGGCGATAGGTGTTGATTGGCCTAGCCTCGAGCTTGCCGGCGAAATCGATCGCATCCTGCTGGTTCTCGATCACCTGCCAGCCGATCACGGAATCGGGTACGACATAGCCTGCCCACTCGAAATAGCTGATAGCGATGCGACCGGTGAGACCGCCCTTCACCGCATCGATGAATTCCTGATGTTTGAGCGCCTCGACATAACCCTCGCGCTGGATGCGAGCTTCCTCGTAATCCATGGACCGGGACGTATCGACGGCAAGAACCAGTTCCACATCGACATCGCCTCCCCCGGCTTGCGCTAGCGCGGCCGTACCATAGAGGCCCATAAGTACCGCGAGTGTTATAAGCATCGGCCACCCAGACTGCGCTTATCCAAGACGTAGAACTGTAACACAGCCCGATACGGCGGTGACGTTCTGCTGCGGGGGGCCTTTCAATTTTCAGTGATCGCACGTAGGCCACAGGAGGCCAACGCGCGGGACAGGGCAAAACAGGCAGCGCGTCGGCTGCAAACACAGTCCCTGTCGGCACGAGCTCGAACGGTTTCGCCGCAAACTCGAACTCAGCCGACAGGGACCTTGTAGTTCGTGATCACGCAGTGGGGCTATCGAACTGTTCAGCGGGTGATGGCGCCGTCATTTGCGCATCAAGTGAATCATCTCGATCCCCGTCCAATGCGTGCCGGTGCGTGACCGTTTCCTCAGACGCTCGCGACCAGCCCGCCGTCGACGCGGATGACGGAGCCCGTCAGATAGGAAGCGCGGCTGCTCGCCATGAAGGCGACCACGTCGGCATATTCCTGCGGATCACCATACCGGCCGACTGGGATCGACGCGGTGCTCGCCGCCGAAACCTCTTCGACTGCCCTGCCCTCGCGCTTGGCCTTCTGCTCGTCGAGGAAGGTGAT
>NZ_JBNDHS010000174.1:0-5191 GCF_056755095.1 Rhizobium sp. SVR5-9E
CCGGTACGCTCTCGTTGCGCCAATCGGCCGTAACTTTCATCCCGATTTCCGGCCAGACTTGACACCCGCCGAGATGCACAGCATCGCTTCGGATGGCACTATTCTTTCGCGCAAGGTCAGCCGGTCGAAGTTGGCCGAAACTGTTAACGCAATCGCTCCAAACACAGTTGCAATGGAAGCCTGCGCCAGCGCTCATCACTGGGGACGGCAGTTCAAGTATGATGGGCGACAGGTTCTGCTCATCAATCCTCGCTTCGTAAAGCCCTTTGTGCGCGGCTCCAAGAATGATGCAGTTGACGCAGCGGCAATATACGAAGCTGCGATACGACCGACCATGCGGTTTGTACCGGTCAAGTCGACCGCGCAGCAAGACCTTCAGTCGCTGCATAGAATAGGAGAACGTCTGATTGTTCAGCGTACCTCGTTGATCAATCATGCACGCGGCCTTCTCGCCGAGTATGGAATCGTTTTGCCGCAAGGGCCGTGGCGCTTTGCATTCCAGGCACACCCTCGGCTGTCGACAATGCGGCTCTTTCCAATCTCGGACGCGAGCTATTCCTCGAACTCCTCGACCAGCTGACCGATGTAAATGGCCGGGTGGCCAAGCTCGACGCGAAGATTGGGGAGATTTGCCGCGAGCGAGAAGATTGCCGCCGTCTGTCCGAACTGCCAGGCATCGGTCCGATCATCGCAACAGCACTTGTTGCTAGCGTTGAGGACGGACATCACTTCAAATCCGGGCGAGAACTGGCAGCTTGGATAGGGTTAGTCCCACGACAATACACGACTGGCGGCAAGCCACGCCTCGGTGGAATTGGTCGCCGAGCGAACCATTATCTCCGTCGCCAGATGATCCATGGCGCGCGTGCTCAGTCATCAGTCGACTTGCCAAGCACGACGATCACCGATCTCGATGGCTGAAAAAGCTCGTCGCTCGCAGGGGATTCAATAGAGCGCTTGTTGCGCTTGCCAACAAGATCGCTCGCGTAGCATGGGCATTACTAGCGCGACAGGAGCGGTGTGCCGCACAATAGTCATTTGCCAATCGTTGCCTGTGAGGCAATGATGAATGCGAGGTAAGAACTGATGGCGCAACGGCAGGGACCGCAGCTTCGGATCCTGATCTACGACAAGGCCGCAAAGGTCGATCATGTTATAAGGACAGAGGTAGAGGACTCCCATCAAGGCCAGGGGCGTGACCGCTCAAGCGATAGGCCGGACAGGTTCACGCATCCAATGCCGAGTGTCACCAAATGTTCATCTCGCCCGGGAGGCGTCCATAAATTGTCGTAGATGCCACGCGTGCAGGTGCCATGGAAGAAGGCGAAGGCCCGGTCATGGGCGTCGAACACCATCTCCTGGCTCTCGCGCATATAGGCCGGCGCAAACATCATCCGGCTGTGGCAAAGCCGGACATGGGCGACCTTGACGGTCGTCGTCACCGGACTGGCGCGATGAGGAAGTGACCAGCCAGAAAGAGCAGGTAAGGGCTGATGTTCTCGCCCATGCTCACTGGCGCAACGAACGCCGCCGGCAGCTCCTGGAGCGGGCCGAACGGTGACGCCGCAATCGACCCTTCTTCCTCGAGGAGAATTCGAACACCGGAGATCCGGGCGCGGCAAAATTTGTGTGCGAGACGCGGCAATCAGCCAAGTGAGAATTCCTCACCTCATACTCTATCGCCATCGCGGCTCGCGAGGGGCATTGTGGAGAAGTTCGCTCGCTGTTGCAAAGGGGCCAAATAGCTGCAGCAGGCGGGCTTCCTCGATATCAGTGAGATGGTGTCGCTTCGCGAACTCTTGAACAGACCATACGGGTTTGGTCTCGACATTCTCCAGAGATTCAATGCGCTGCATGCTTACTCAGTCCTCCTTACTAAACGGGAGGAGGAAATACATGTTAATACATTAGAAAGATATAAAATAAGACATGTCGCCGCTTGTTGGTACGCTGCCGAACACATCACAGCGGCGATTTAGTGACTCCTCGAACGGGTACACCCTGCTTCCGCGCACCCACGCTGGTTACTGGAAGCCCATCCCCTTGAACGGCGGCGGGCTTTGTCCTCATCATTGCGAGTTTGGCCTCACGCTCGTCCGGGTGCCGCGACACCTGGAGCAATCGTCAGCACGCGTACGACTTCCGCGGCCAACTCTGTGACATCGTACACGAGGGCCGCTCCATGGTTACCGGTGGCCGTCGTGACTATCGACGTACGGTCAGGGAGCGCTATCAGGGACACCACCTGATCCGGTTTATGAAAACAGGCACCGCAGCCTGTCCAATCAGGGTCAATTGTACAAGCCTCATGTCATCCCTCCTGCACGCGAGGTTTGCTTCGCGGTATAAACGCAAGAGACTTGGGGAAGTTTAGGTGGGGATTGGGTTCGAGGGAAGCTACCTCAGTTTGCTATGAACCAGCCTCGAGGTAGGGCGAAGACGTTTAGAAGAGCGTCGGCGGATGGTGGGGCACTGTCTTGAAATCGTTGCGTTAAGAAGAACTACATCCAAGAGATCACCAATATCGACGATGCATTCGACCTGTTGGAGGAATGGCCCGGCCATCGACGTGATCTTGCCTACGACACAGTTCTAAAGGCTTGTCGTGATGCTTACGTTGGCCGAATGCCTTTAAGCGCCCTATACGAGACATTGCGCCGCTTTGCCAAAAAGGCCGGAGCTTTGGTCGACATTGAAGAGGTGCCGAATTTTAGCATCCTGTCGAGCGATAGGAGCGTGTCTAGCCGGTAATGTCGGTGTCCCAGCTCGCCGTTCTGCTCGCCCTTACCGGAGCGAGCCCGCTCGCGTTGTCTATCGCCGAGAAGGTTGTCGCCACCACTCGCCCGTCACCGCCCGGTGGCGGGTTTTCTATTGCGATCCGGGGAGCTGCTGAGGAGTGCCAGGCGCTGCAGGTAGCCTGTTTTCGGTGTTCTGTCGGTCGGGCGGCACCGTTGGAGCAGTCTCCGGGTCGGTGCGGACCCAATATCCGATAGCCAAACCAATGAGTACGACCACAATGGCCGCGATTATTGCACCGAGCGCTCGTTTGCTCGACATGGTTTGAGCCCTTTCTTTCTACGTTCGAGCTGCAGTTGCAGAACCTTACCGCTCCGTCTTTTGGCCTACTCTACGCCTCACGAGCTTCAGGGTTCGATCCGGCTGGACGATATAGACTTCCTGCACGAAGTTCCCGAATTGATCCTCAAACTCGTTCGGCACGGTGCTGCCAACAGGCGATTTGGTGAGGCGTGCCACGTGGCCACCATACGTGATGCTGCCCGGAACGGGTTGGATCTCGGCGGAGCCGGCGGAGCAGGACGAGAGTGTAATGACTGCGGCGGATGCAATGAAGTAGAGTTTCATAGGTGTCCTTTCACAAGAGGCCACCCGAACCGCGGCGGATTACCAATGTTCCGCCTAGTCCCTACTTCCGAGCGGGGACGCCGCTTTTCCGCCCCTCAGCTCGGCACTGAGAGCTAGTCGCTAACTGAGGGTGCGGCACTTACCTTTGATCAACGCTTCCAGATCGCCGCCGCTGACGATAGGCTCCGGCATTTGCCCGGAGTGCACGAAGACCTCGATGGCTTGGAGGTCACCAATGTTCATCCGGCAATATTCCAAGGCTTTTTCGAAACAGCCGAATGTTTTGTTCCGTGTCCCTGGTGACCAGGAATGCACGGTTGTCGGAATGCCGACATAATCGGAAGCGCGGTGGGGCATGGTACTTTCCGTATCGTTCTGGTGCGAACGTTACCACATGACAGAAAAATGACGGTGGCTTTGCTCTCCAGATGGTTAGCGTTTCACTACTGGATCCAGACAAAGCGCTGGCCATCTACAGTGCGAAGTGGCCGGCCGGATCAAAGCATGAAGACTTATCGGAACGGCGGATTTGCTTCGATCCAGCTGCCCGTGCCTTTGAGGGTTCGATCGTGCTTATGGTTGTGTGTCAACTCAGACACTATAAGCGTGTCGCTATCTTGAATGAATCGACGGTAGTGGTCGTAAACTTCCGCAGCCGTGTTGGCTAGGTTTACGAGCCAACATGAGATCTGGCATTTGTGCGCTCCGCGGCTCGTCAGGTCACGTAGGACCGGCCGGTAACACGGTGCGCTTTCCTTCTTCACGAGATCGAAAGTTAGGATGAACGGAGGCATGCTCCCATCCTCCCAGCTGCGTGGGCTAGAGACGTCCCCATGGAGACCGATATCCCGGTATCGCGATGTCCGTGACCCACCTCCCGTTGCTTTCCTGAAGAACGCACTTCAGCGGAATTTGGTTCAAGGCGGCAAGCCAGTAGAAAGTTCATATCGCGAAATGCGAAGGCCCCGCCGGCTCGTCGCGGGTCTGCTCTGTGTAAATCCGGGTGCAAGCAGGCAGGCTGGATCACTCCAACAAGGGATACCACTATGGCACCGATGGTCGACCTCGCGCGCACCGCGGCGGAGAAGAAAGAAGAACTCGACCGTTGGGAGAAGGGGCCGACCGAATCCGATCGCCCGGACTACGCCTACGCCTGACGCTCTTCCTCGATTACACGACCCTCAAGAAGATGGGTCTCACCGATCGCGAACTGGCCGAAAAAGTACGAGGTAAGGCGCCCTCGATCGAGCTGCGCTCTGCCTTCGAGCGCTTCACGCAATGGCTGACCTTTCGCTTGATGACGGTGACTATTCCGTCACCGGCGTGGGTTCTGACGACGGTGGCACGGTGGTCAAAGCATCGGCGCTGCTCACGGGGCAGACCCTCACCATCGTACGCGATCCACCGTTGACGCAAGAAACGTCTCTTGAAAACCAGGGGCCGTACAATGCGAACGTGGTCGAGAGCCGCCTTGATCTGATGGTGATGCAGGCCCAGTCCGTCAAAGAGGCGACGGACCGATCGTTCAAGGTTGAACCCGGACAGCCGGCGCCGTCCTTGCAGTTGATCGCGGCCGCTGAGGGATTTGCCTCGGCCGCCCAGCAAAGCGCTCAGGACGCCGCAGCGTCGGCCACCGCTGCCGCTGGTCTCGAAACCACCTATCAAGGATAGGTAACGACGCCTCAGGATATGTCGTCTCGGCTTCCCAGTGGTCCGCCAAGGCGCAGGAGTGGGCCGTCAAGATGGACGGACTGGTGGACGGAGCGGGACTATTCCGCCAAGTACTGGGCAGGACAGGCGTACCTTCAAGGTGGCGTCCCTGTGGCTA
>NZ_JBNDHS010000175.1:0-5124 GCF_056755095.1 Rhizobium sp. SVR5-9E
CCCCCCCCCCCCCCCTTCCCCCCACCCCAACCCTCCCCCCCCAGATGCAGCGTAGTCTCGTGGGCTCGGAGATGTGTATAAGAGACAGCCTATCTAGAGGCGAGCCCCGGTGCTTTAGCAGGGGCTCTTGTAATCCAAAAGGATCATTGATGAGCAGGCTTACCTGCTTATTTTGTTCAGGTGCTATTACCCCAACACAGCACCCAACCACCCCGGTGCCCATTGCGATTGACCCTCCACTGTGGTGTGCGACAGGGCTCGCCATTTTCGGCACGTTTTGGACGAGCCTGGGTCGTGCCAACCTCCTCACGACGCATGTCTGGAGA
The DNA here is from genome assembly GCF_056755095.1 of Rhizobium sp. SVR5-9E. Taxonomy (NCBI): domain Bacteria; kingdom Pseudomonadati; phylum Pseudomonadota; class Alphaproteobacteria; order Hyphomicrobiales; family Rhizobiaceae; genus Rhizobium; species Rhizobium sp. SVR5-9E. The sequence continues at coordinate 327 of NZ_JBNDHS010000175.1, forward strand.
GGGCAATGAGAGATCGAGGAAATCCTTCGAGGGAGCCGCCGAGCCAGCCAATGTGGCCCGTATGGCTACTGCTGACGGCCGGCGCGATCGGAATGGCCTTGAGTATCGTCATCGATCTCCTGATCCTTTTCGGGCTATTCGACTGAACGTGAGGCGGGCTCCAGGGGAACATGCAGCGCTCCGTTGCGTTGTAGCAGCGTACTCCACTTCTCCATTTCGCCCCGGCCCTGCGCTGGGGCATTTTTTATTCCGGACGTGTCCGCGCAGCCGCCGCTGACGCTCGATTCGGTCGATCCGCTTCTGAGGTCGAGCAGGATATCCGGATCGAAATCAGCCTTGTTGATGGCACATGATCTCCCTGATCCTTGGACCACGGCTTGACTTCATCGTTTCCATATTCGTTCTCCGGTTGAAAGAGTTTTTTGCTTGGAACAAACAATCCAAGACGGCGTTCGATTGTCCGATGAGCACCAACAGATACAACTTGACGCGAAATTTGCTGACCGGCTGGGATGTCTTTGATTCTCACACCAGTCTGTTTGCCGAGATGCCTCCCGGGATGCCACTCAAGGGGCTCCGGAGGGATGAGGCAGAAGAACTCTGCCACTTGCTGAACATCAGTCTGAACCAAGCCTCTAAACCTGAAGGTAATTTCCGGGGCCGAGCTTCAGCAGATGAGAAATAGAACAGCCAAGAATCAATTCCTGACTTGTCAGAAAAGATAGGCCCCAAGCGACACGATTCCTACGAGGGCTAGAGCCGAATAAATTATGCCGCGTCTACGCGTCCTACGGTGGCTAGCTTCTGCAATGGCTTCGGCATAGGCGCGATTGGCCTCGTTCACTTTGCCATCCAAGGCGAGACCGACAATCTTTTTTGCTTTGGCATCGGACGTGTTCATCGGTCTTTCTCTGTGACCGTGGACACTTACATCCCTTTGCTGACAGAAATCTGAAGGTCAAATAGCGATAAGAAATATGACTATATACATGGCGGCGATGCCAAAGTAGATAAATTTTGCATTCATCATCGCACCTCCCGATTTAAGCTAAGACCCCGCGACCTGATCGCGAAATTCTCTCCGCGATACGCCGCTGGATCTCGCGAACGCCTATCGTTAAGGCGCCACGACAGGGACTTGAACGGAAGTAGGTTTTTGTCTCCGATACCGTCGACCAAGACAAACTCGGGGCCTCCCGTCCGGCTCGTCGTGAACACGATACCCGCCCAATTGACCTCCCCGAAAACAATATGAAGACGGGAGCAATCATCGAAGAAACGCTGCAGCGCATCGACATGGACAGTCGAGAATTTTCCGCGCTGGATAATCGAGCGCAATGACGGCGCCAATCCGCCATCAGTGCCGGATATCCGTTCGCTCAAAAGGCCAAGGCCTCGATCTGTTGGAACAAATCCAAGCGGCGTAGCTACTGGAAAACTGAAATTGCCGGTACTGTAATTTCTGCGACAAAGCGCAAGATATTGCGAAATTTCCCGGGCGAAATCCCGATAGACTCCAATCGTACGTCGTCTCTTGAGTGAGTTATGCGTTGCGAACTGTCCTTTTCCATCCACCAACTCGGGGCGAACAATCTTCACAACAGCATTCTCCCAATTAGGATGGCGATATACCAGCTTAACCGTGCCGCTTGCCAAGTACGCAGTCTTCAATTGCAATGATGTCGCTGGCGTCCAATTTCGGTGGCAGCATTCGCAACGCTCACTTTTACTTCCGCATAGAGTTATACGAAGCATTCTTGAAGATAAGCGCCAACTGAAATGAAATCTATCACGTTTTGCTAATTGTGCATTTTTGACTGGAGGGCTCACAACTTTCTGCTATTCAGTTGCCTCACTGGTCACACTTTAAGGGCGGCAGGAGCGGCCGCTTCGGCGGGGCTTCTCTCTGGCATCGCCCGCCAGCGCATCCAGCCAGCCACACCGGCGACCTGACCCCGCACCCACTCTCCACAGCACGCGGGGTCTCTTTTTGTCTGTAATTAGCGGACTGGACGCTCGCCGAACGCCGGTCGTCATTGATGTGGCTTGGCGAGTCTTCCTTTTAAACGCCAGCGGTGAACGACCCTCACCGGAGGAGCGTCAAGCCAGTACGATTTCCGATACGTTCCTGACGGGCCGACCATCTGGTGCGGTGGTGACGCTGCTCCCGCTTAGGGTACTCAGCCCAGCGAGCGCCGCATCACCGCTAGATTGCTTGGTTTCGCAGACAGGCTCATGCTTGCAAGACGAGCTTTGAATGAAGCCTATGCACAAGGGGCACTTGAGCTCCCGGGAGGCGGCGAGGAGATAACGGATCAGCGGAACTTTATTAGAATTCTATAGCGAAAGCTTCGCGAAGAGATAGGACTGCCGGACCCAGTGAGCGCGGATTTCCGCCCGCTGAACAGTTTCAAAATGGAGTATCGTGGCAAAATCTCGAGCCAAGTAAATTTCTTGGTAACGCTGCAGAGCCAGCCTGCGCTGGGACTTTCTTCGGAAATTGAAGAAATCATCTGGCTACAGCGTGACACCATTCTTAACGCAGTCCACAACGGTCCGCTGCACAGCCCCGGCGAGATGGCAGCTGTTCTGACCTATTTGACATCGGCTCCGAAGGCATAGCAACTGATTTCATCGTTCGGAAGGTACAAGTGGGCAGATTCGGTAAGGATTGGCAAGGTTGCGACGCTCAAGCATTTCGAATAGAAGCAGCCCGAACAGAACTAGGAAAATCTGGGCAAATGACCAAGAAGAGCCAGGTTAAAGTCTCTAGAAGCGAAACAATCGCGCTGGGGAAGCGGTTGATCATGGACTTCGGCCTTGAGCACAAGGCAAAATTCTTCATAGCAATAGTCTGCATGTTGATGGTAGGCGTCGCTACCGGCACTATCGCCTGGCTGTCGAAATCTATGGTCAACAGGATTTTTGTAAACAATGATCGTGTTGCCGTTTGGATGATCGGATCTGCGATCATGCTTGCCTTTCTGACGAAGGGGCTGGCGGGATATTTTCAAACAGTGTTGATGGGATCAATTGGTAGTTCGATCACCGCAAAATTGCAGCGACTCCAATTTGAAAAGCTCATCAGGATGGGCGTGCTCGACCACTCCAGTAGACATCCTGGAGGAGTTGTTTCCAAGGTTATTCAGTCCGCCCGCGCCGCGAAGAACGCGATCATCACTGTAACAACCAATCTAGTCCGCGATCTATTCACGGTGATCTCACTCGTTGTCGTGATGGTTCTCCAAGATCCATTCATGAGTGTTTTCGCTCTTTTGGCAGCGCCGGTTATCATCTGGGGGGTCTACGTCGTCATCAAAGAAACTAAGCGCTTAAGTCAATCGGAGGCCGATATGATGGCTGGCTTAAATGTGCTTGGTGTCGAAGCGCTACAGGGCTTAAGGGTTGTGAAATCCTTCAACCTTCAACGGATAATGGACAAGCGGATCGGCTCGTCCGTGGACAAGATGGAAAATCGCCAGAACCGGCTCCTAAAAGTATCGTCATTGACAGGACCAATGTTCGATATTCTGGCTGGCGTCATCGTGGGATCCTTTATCTTTTATGCAGGATGGCAAACTCTCGATAATGGGAAGACTCCAGGGGAGTTCATGGCGTTCATCACGGCATTTCTCCTGGCCTATGATCCGGCCAGAAGGCTCGCAAACTTGAATGTCCAACTTCAAAGAGAAATGGTCGGAGTAAGGCGGCTTTTTGAAGTGCTCGACCATGGAGAGGTCGAACAGGATGAGATAGGCACCCATCTCGCTGTTGACGGCGGCAAGCTCCAATTTGCATCGGTTGGGTTTTCCTACAAGAAAGCGTCGGCTCCAACTCTGATCGATGTGACGTTTGATGTTCTCCCAGGCGAACACGTTGCGATAGTTGGAAGATCTGGAGCCGGAAAATCCACAATCATCAATTTGATCATGGGCATGTATAGACCGAGTTCAGGGATGATCCTGATCGATGATCAGGATATCTCTGCCTCATCACTTCGGTCCTTGAGGAATTCCGTCGCGTATGTTGCACAAGACACATTCCTGTTCTCAGGGTCCGTTCGCGAGAACGTCGCGTTCGGTAAATTGGATGCAACCGAGGATGAGATTGTTGCGGCGTTGTCCGCCGCTCAAGCTCTGGAATTCGTGTCTGAGCTACCTCAGCAACTGGATACCGATGTCGGAAACAACGGGGGCAATCTATCCGGCGGGCAAAGACAGAGAATTGCCATCGCTAGAGCTTTCTTGAAGAATGCCCCTGTTCTCCTGCTGGACGAAGCCACGTCTGCCCTCGACGGAGAAACAGAGAAAAACATCAAGAAAGCGCTTGATCGACTCTCCCGTGGCAAGACGACTATGACAGTAGCGCATCGACTATCTACAATATTGGATGCGGACAAAGTCATCCTGATCGACAAGGGACAGATCGTCGCCGTCGGGACACATGAGTCGCTTGAGACGGAAAGTGAACTTTATAGAAAACTTTTCGCAGCTCATGAAATTGCGTAATGTGCGCATTCGAGAATTTCGACGAAGCGCTGAAATTACCTCACTAATTTCGTCATTAATGACGATGTTCGGCCTCAGCAGATATATACTTGACGAAGGGAACTTCGCGGCCAGACGGCCGAACCGAGTGTTTCGTTCCTTTTGACCTGCCACTGAGAATTTCCTCCAAAATGGATTAGAGTTCCGGCCTATTAAAGGACGGACGAATGAAGAAGCAGGAGGCTGGTGCGAAGGCAGCCGACCTCTGCCGCAAGCACGGAATTTCGGAAGCGACGTTTTACAACTGGAAA